>CAMLOB010000370.1 GCA_946481475.1 uncultured Chlorobiota bacterium
GGTCTGTTCATTGCCGTGCCCTTTGCGCTGCAAGCCCAGACATCCGGGACGCTCACCGGAACAGTGACCGATGAAGGTGGTCAGCCTGTTCCCGGCGCAACGATCCTCGTTCTCGGTACAAGCCGCGGTGCGGCCACCGATGTCAATGGAGAATACACCATTGCCGGATTGAGTGCGGGGAACTATACGATACAAGTGACCTCGGTCGGAATATCCGACACTCTGACCGCTCAGGTCAGCATCTCCGTCAACAATACCACGACTGAGGATTTTCAGTTCGGTGCAGATGAGGGAGTTACAGTAGGGGTAGTAACTGTCTACGGGCAGCGCATCAAGAAAGTTGACGCCAATACCACCGGCAATGTCCGCGAGCTGACCGGCGAGGAGATGCTTCTGAGCACACAAACGTCGGTCTTCGGCATTATTGCCCGTGAAGCGACAGTGAAGACGGCCGACGGCGGCTTCAATATCCGCGGAGGACGCGGGAACGAGACCTCGATTCGTCGCGACGGATTCGAGATCACCGATCCGGTCTCCGGAAGCGTCGGGCCCTCCGGGCTTGGTCTCTTCCCCGACGTTGCACAGTCAGCCGTCGAGCGTGCTCAGATCATTGCCTCCGGTTTCGAGGCCGAGTACGGCGACGTTCTTTCCGGTGCAATCAACGTTGTGACGAAGAACGGACCGAACGACCGGTTCGAGGGAATCCTCTCCTACCATACCGGGCTTCCGTTCCTCTACGGTTCCAGCAGTCCGATCACAGTGAAAGTGGCCGGCACCGACCGCGATACGGTTCTTCCCGGCTACAGCCTTCGGTCGAGCGGAAGCCAGATCTTCGAGTTCGGCTTCGGCGGATATGTTCCGGGCATCAAGAATGGTACCGGACAGAATGCACTTCGGTTCTATCTCTCCGGGCGTTATAACCCGAGAGTCAGAAACGGCGGCTATGAAGTCTACGACATGTCGGAGGAGTTTGCCGCAGCACGTGCTGCCAAAGCGCAGGAAGTGTGGGGTTACGCTCTGCAGCCCAGCACCCACCCCGAGCCCGAGAACGACCTCCACGCCCGGAACTTCAGCCCGCCCCTCCGGTACGATGACGCCACTCCGATGTAGCCCGAACTCGGGGGCGAGATCGGCATGACGACCACCGAGAATCTCTCGTGGGTGGGAGGCAGCTTCTACCAGCTTGACCATCCGATCTTCTCCCGCGTGGAGAACGGAACGGTGATCTACGACACGAACCGGGCGTTGCTGGAGCGGGATATCCACGCCACCGATGACAACACACTGATCAACCGCATCACCGGCAAGCTCTGGAAGGGCCTGAACAACGGTGCAAGCTTCTTCGAGATTGAAGGCGGATGGGTTGTCAACAATTTCACAATCGGAAAGAAGGACGAGAGCAAGAGCTACGGTTTCTTCGATCTCTTTGATATTCCGGACATCATCGATGAGTATAATCTGGAGGCGTTTGATCCGGCCAACGGGCAGATTGCCAGAGGAGATAACGGTGCCATCGATATCTACGAGCTGCCGCTGAACGGCGAGGACTTTGTGCGGAACCCGCTGACCGGCCTGTTTGAAGGTGCGGAATCTCCGGGCGCAAGCCGCAACCCGTACGGAACGATCGACCTGAATTTCCCGACGCACGGAAACTCCCGTTCGCTGGAGATTCGAGAGTCGACGACGATGACGTTCAAGGGGGCCTACGAGACGAATTTCAATCTCGGGAATACGGCCAACAAGGAGGAGACTGTCAGGACACAGTTGCGTGCCGGCTTCGACTTCGCTTACTACACGCTGCGTCGCCACAACAACAGTCTGCCGTGGGATGCCCGTCCGTTCTTCGACGTCTACGGTTTCGACGCCACATACTTCACGTCGATCGACAGTACCGGTCGTCTTCAGGACTTCCTCGCACAGCCCTACCATCCGTTCAAGGGATCGGTCTGGGCACAGACGCGGTTCCACTATAACTCGATCGTCTTCAATCCGGGACTCCGGTTCGACTTCTTTAACCCGAACACGCAGGCACCGCCGCTTTCGCGTCAGACCGCCGAGGAACTTCTCGCATCGCTTGACACCGTCGGCGACGCCTCGATGAAATTTCAGGTCAGTCCGCGTATCGGCATCAGCTATCCGATCACCGACAACTCGAACTTCCGCGTCAACTTCGCGATGATGTTCAAGATGCCGGAGATGCGTGTCCTCTACGATAACGCCTATGGCGATGCTCAGCGCGGCAACCAGTTGTTCGGCAATCCGAACATCGACCCGCAGAAAGTGATTATCTATGATCTCGGATACGAGGCTGCCATCAACGACAACTTCTTTGTCGATGTATCGGCTTTCTATCGTGACATCTTCAATCAGACCGGTGTGACGTTTATTCCGGCCGTGCCGTCGCCGTATATCCTGCAGACGGTGCAGGAGTACGGCAATGTTCGCGGTATGGAGGTGACGCTTGAAATGCGACCGGCTTCTATCGACGACCATATGCGTGCCCGCGTCAACTACACGTTGCAGCGTGCCGTCGGCACGGCATCGTCGCCGACGTCGAACTACAGCATCCTGATCGGTTCGCCCGATCCTTATACCGGTGAGAAGCGGGACAATCCTCTGACCGAGTTCCCTCTCTCCTACGATCAGACGCACAGTTTCAACGCGACGGTCGGTTTCTTCTGGCAGAACGACCAGGGGCCGACGCTCGGCGGACTGCACGTTCTGGAGAACACGGACATTTCGCTGACTGCTCTCTTCGGAACCGGTCTTCCCTACACGCTGGTCAATACGCGAGGGGAGCAGGTGGGCGAGTTCAATGCCAACCGCTATCCGGCCCAGTTCAATTCCGAAGCCCGTGTCGGTCGAACGATTTATCTGAGGGATATCTTCGGTGAGTCGCTCGGAAGAACGAGCCTTGAACTGTACGTGACGGTCTCCAACGTCTTCAACACGACCGGTCCGGTCTCCTACTATACGACGACCGGCAATCCGGACCAGAACGGAACCTCGCTGAACAGAGGCATCGGTGAGTTCCCGTCCATTCCGTATTTCGACAAGGAAGACCCGACGCGTCCGGAGACCTACGGTACGGCGCAGTTCGACCGTTTCGGCACGCGGTTCTACAACCCGTATGCGGACATCAACCTTGACGGTGTTGTGACCCAGGCCGAGAAGTATGCCGGCTATCAGCGCCTTGTCGCCACGGTTCAGTCGCTGCGCGGCAACTATGATCAGCCCCGGACCTTCTTCCTGGGAGCGCGACTTCGCTTCTGATGAAGTCTGTTGGAAGAGGGTGCCCGTATCCTGCCGGAACGGACGCCCTCTCTCCGACTTCCGCATACCGAGAAATACGGGATGATGACTTTGTATAAAAATTATCGTTCACATTATAGAAACGTAGAAATCATGAGTCTACATACACTACTGCGCTTCCTGCCCGGGCTGCTTCTTGCCTGCGGGTTGATCTTCGGAGCCGGGGATTCCCTGTCGGCCAAGACGAAGGACGACAAGTCGAAGCAGGAACAGGCCGATCCGGAGAAACAAGAGGAGAAGGGAGAGCCGACAATCCAGCGGACGCCCCTTGGAACGTTCGAGAGTCTCCGGAACAGGGTTTCGAACATCGATTTTTTCAGCACGAACTACGGTATTCTCTTCCTGAATGTCGCCGCCGGCAATGCCGGAGGACGTTATCCCAGAAACGGGGATCCCTATCTGTTCGGAGGGGGAGTCTGGTTCGGAGCGAAGAAGCTCTGGCATACCGATCCTGCAGATCCGAACAGTCCTCTGGAGTTGCAGGCAAAGAGTGTTATCAGCTACAACCCGAACTCCGGTCGCTCCTGGATGGCTCCGGGCGAGGTGACGCAGCCGTACGAGACATCACGGCTGGATGGAAGTCCCGAGGCGATCAACAAGTACCGGATCTATTTCTCGACCGACTACGATCCGTTTACCGGTGAGCCGTTTGATCGGGCCGACGTCCAGAACGGCGGACCGAACTGGCCGATCTGGGATACGGATCCGGATGAGGAGTTCCTTGTCGACCGCTATGTCGGCCGTTACGTCAGCGACGTGCAGCAGCGGAACAGGACGACCTTCCCGAAAGGTCCGGCCGTTGTCTCGGGTGAGGATATCATTTCGATCTTCAAGGATACCGACCTGACGCTGTACGAGATCGGCAAGGGACGTGCCGAGCGGGATGGCTATCCTCTCGGCATCGAGGTCGACCAGCGTATCTACTCCTGGGGCTTCGGTCAGTTCCAGAACTTCATTTTTATCCGCTACAGCATTGTCAACAAGTCGGATGACGTTCTCTATGAATGTTATATGGCTCCGGCCCTTGATACCGACATCGGTGCGGCTGCAAACGATCGGATGAGAACGGTGATCCCGGTTGCCGCCGAGGATTCTCTGGATCTGGGCGTTCAGTGGTCGGAGACCTCGAATGGAGACCAGGGGCTTGGCTATATGGCTGCCGACTTCCTTGAGAGTCCTGCCGTCTACCCGGTCGGACATCCTGAGGAAGGATTTATTCGCAAGGACAAGAAGTTCTATACAAACGATGAGCAGTTGGGTCTGCACGCCATGCGGAACTGGATCATCGATATCGATCCTTCAACTCCGGAAGAGCGTTACAAGTTTATGGCCGACCCGAATCGCGACGGCGATAACGGACCGGGTGACAAGCGCTTCCTGCAGTCGACCGGACCGTTCAACATGCGTCCCGGCGATACTGCCCGTATCGTTGTCGGCATCATGATTGCTCCGGCAAAGAGCAACAGCCCGAACGGCGAGTGGGAGGACATGGACAGTCTGATCAAGCTCGACCTCTTTGCCCAGAAAGTCTATGACGAAAACTTCCTTGCACCCCGTCCGCCGGAGCCGGCAAATGTTGACTGGCGTCCGCTCGACAACGGTGTGGA
>CAMLOB010000371.1 GCA_946481475.1 uncultured Chlorobiota bacterium
TGGGTCTGGGCATCTACGTTCAGATGAGCACGGGGTACACGGATCATACGGATTCGGACGGATCATCACGGATCTGATCCGTGTCCATCCGTCCCGATCCGTTCAATCCGTGTACTGTCTCTGCGACGACCCACCCTCTGCCCAACTCCTTGTCCCATTCCCCCGATCCCCCTAAATTCCCTCCATGCCGATGAACAGACGAACATTTCTGAAAGGAACCCTTGCCGCCTCCGGAGTTGCGGCGGCGGTATCCTGGATCCGGCCGTACGCACTTCTTGCCGTGCCGGACGAATCCCATCCGCTCCGCTTCATTCCCGATCTGGAAGGGGAGATCCTGACCGTTGCGCCGGTCCGGTTCCCGCTGCGGCCCGGAGGGGACTCGGCGGTCTACGGCGTCAACGGTTCCTATCTCGGTCCGACGATCCGGTTGAACCGGGGGGACCGGTTCCGCGTGAAGATGGAGAACCGGTTGACCGATGAGGATCTGATTATCCACTGGCACGGCATCTTCGCGCCGGAAGAGATGGATGGTCACCCCCGCCATGCCGTCGGTCCGGGAGAGGATTACGACTACGATTTCACGGTCGATCAGCGGGCCGGAACCTACTGGTACCATTCCCACACCGACATGCTGACCGGACCGCAGGTCTACAAAGGTGTGGCCGGACTCTTTATCGTTCACGATGTGGAGGAGAAGGGGCTCGGACTTCCGTCGGGAGATTATGATATCCCGCTGGTTCTGCAGGACAAACGGGTGACGCCCGACTTCGAACTCGACTACTCGCCGGCACCCCTCGATATCATGCGGGGATGGCAGGGGGATACGATCCTGGCCAACGGCAGACCGAACGCCCGACTCGATGTGGAGCGGACGCTCTACCGGTTCCGTCTGCTGAACGCCTCGAACGCCCGCGTCTTTCTTGTCGGCTTCGATGACGGACGGACGTTCCACCTGATCGGCAGCGACGGCGGACTGCTGGAAGAGCCGGTTGAGGTCGAGTCCTTCTATCTTTCCCCGGCCGGTCGGGCCGAAATTCTGGTCGATTTTTCCGAGGATGAAATCGGGTCGGCACCCCTTCTTCGTTCACTTCTCTTTTTCGACGAAGCCTTCCCCGGATCGCGTCAGGGGACCGAAGCGGATCTGCTCTGCTTCAACATTACCGCCGACGGATCAAGCGGCGGTGCGGTTCCGGCGACACTTTCGACCATCGAACCCTACAACCCGGACGATGTCCTGAGAACCCGATCCTTTCGGTTCCACATGTTCGACGGACAGCATGCGATCAACGACAAGCTCTTTATGATGGATCAGGTGGAGTTCGAGGTGCCGATGGAGGAGCTGGAGATCTGGGAGCTTGTCAACCCGACGCAGCTCATCCACCCGATCCACGTTCACGGGACGCAGTTTCAGGTGCTCGACCGGAACGGAAATAAAGATCTCCTTCCCGAGGATCACGGGTGGAAGGATACCGTTATCCTCTTCCCGCACGATCAGGTCCGGGTACTGATCCGGTTCGATGCCCATCCCGGAGTCTTCATGCTCCATTGCCACAACCTTGAACATGAGGATGACGGCATGATGATGAATTTTCGGGTGACCCCTTCTTCCTCGGTTGCCGAAGGAAAGGAAGCTGAAGGTGGATTGAGCGCTTCGCCGAATCCGGTCCGGCGGGAGACGACCATCCGGTTTGCTCCGGCGCGTGGAGAACGTTGGTTGTCGGTGGTTGATCTTCACGGACGGATGGTAGTTCGGCAGGCGATCCCTTCGGGAAGCGATTCCTTCTTCCTTGATATGTCGGAGCTTCCTCCCGGTACCTACTGGTGCCGCCTCGGGGAGGCAACTGTGCGATTGTTGCGATACTGAAATCTTCCTTTGTGTTCTTGTGGTGAAAGTCTTCTGGAGTCGGATGTACCATTCGCTGCGGCGAACACCAAGGGCACGGAGCATCACAAAGAGGATAATCATGAATGTTCGATACGGATTGCCGACGATACTCTTCTTTCTGCTGGTCGGGGCAATCGGCTCTGACGCCCAGAGCCTGGCCGAGCCGCTTCGCGTCAATGCCGATGACGGGGATGCACAGCAGGGGGGACCGATGCTCCGGATCGGTCCGGACGGAAAGCTCTACGTCGCCTGGATCGATTTCCGCGAGAACCGCAAAGGGGATGTCTACATGCGGATCTCCGCCGATGGAGGAAACTCCTTCCAGGAGGAGCGCGTGGTCTACAGCGGAGGGAAAGTCCCCTCCGGCAGGGGACGGGGAGCCGACTTCGTGATCGCTCCGGACGGAACGATTCACATGGTCTGGCTTGCGACGATCGGCATCACCGGAAGCGATATCCAGTATGTCCGCTCCACCGACGGAGGAGAGACGTTCAGCCCGCCGGTCTCGGTGGTCGGCGATGATGCCGGCGGCGTTCAGGATTTTCCCTCGCTTGCCGTCGACAGCAACAATGTCCTTTATATCGCCTGGGTTGATGGTCGCGATATACGGAAGGGGACATCGAACACCGACCAGATCTACATGACGAAGTCGACCGACGGCGGGGCGAGCTTTGCCGAGCCGAAGCGGGCCAGCAATATGCCGGGGGGCATCGGCGGATCGTGCGAATGCTGCAACACCAGCACCGCCGTCTCTCCCGACGGAGACGTCTACATCGCCTTCCGGAGCAACATGGAAAATATCCGGGACGTTTTCGTTGCCAGGTCGCGCGACGGCGGAGAGACGTTCGGGACGGCTATCCGGGCCGCAAGCGAGTCGTGGGAACTGTTTGCCTGTCCGATGGCCGGACCGGTGATCGCGCTCGACCGGAAGGAACGGCTCCACATCATGTGGAAGGATGGACGTCCCTCGGCCGAGGGGAAGCAGTACATCTACTATACCCTGCTCCCGAAGGATGCCGACGCCTGCCTCTTCGACAGACGGCTCTATCCCGGTGCTATCCAGACAAATTATCCGACGCTCGGCATCGCGCCATCCGGCGAAATGGTCTGCACGTTCGAGAACTTTCAGGATGGGAGGCTTCAGGGACTCTACATGGTCTCGGGAGACGGAGGGAACGGGTTTGAATTCCGCGGCTCCCTTACCGCCGGTCTGGAGGGGGTCAATCAGGAGATGCCGGTGATCGTTGCCGGCCCCTCCGGCGAACGCTACATCGTCTGGCAGGATGACCGCAGGGGGAATACCGATATCTGGTTTGTGCGGGATGACAGCCCGATCACGCGGACGCTTCCGGAGCGGGTGGAACTGCTGGGACCGAACGACGGCGCAACGATCGACGCCGACGGCTACCTTTCGTGGGATGCTCCGGCAAATCTTCCGGCCGGCTCCTCCAATGTTCTCTACACGCTTCGCCTGGAATCGGTCTCCGAACCGGGAACCGTGATGACACTCGACGATCTGGTAGGAACGACGTATCGTCCGGAAGTTCCGGACGGCACATACCGCTGGAGCGTGACGGCCGAAACGCTGATCGGATCGGCTCCCCCCTCGCAGACGCGAACCTTCACGCTGAGCGGAACAAGTTCCGTCGGGAACCGGGAGTCCGGAGAAGAGGAGCCGATGGTCATCCTTCCGAATCCGGTCACCGATCCCCATCGTCTTCATCTGGAATTTTCTCCTTCCCTTCTGCAGGAGACCGGAGCGGAGCTGTCGATCGTCGATCTTTCGGGGAGGAGGCTTCTGCACTTCAGTCGCGATCAATTGATCGGATCCGGACCCTCTCTCGATCTCGATGCCGGGTCGCTGGTCGACGGCATGTATTTTCTTGTCTTCCGATCCGACGAAAGAAGAATCGTCCGTTCGCTGCTTCTTGTCCGGTAGTCGAGACGCTGTTCGTTATCCGAGGGGAAAACGGGATGTCGGAAGCTTTTCCGTATCCTGTCGGCCCTTTTCCGTGTTGTGCTGATATAACTTTATCGCGCGAACGCCGATGTTGGTCGGTTGTCGTAATTTCCGCTCCGTTTTTTCCACGAAAAGGATCGTGAGCAGTATCGGCCATGCACGTTGTTGATCGATTTCTCGGACAGGGAATTCTCCCATTTGTCGGAAGGGAAGAAGAGCTTGAGCGGATCCTCGGGTTCTGGCGGGGGACGGCCGAATCCCAACATCTGCGCCTGCTGCTGCTGACCGCCGAGGCGGGGGCCGGGAAGAGCCGGTTGCTGGAGGAATCGATCGGGATGATCGAAAGGGAGGGGGGAGTGGTGATCCACACCAAACTCTATCCCGACGGAGCCAACGATCTGGCTTCGCTGCTGGTGCAGGCTCTGCAAAAGAAACGGAACGAGCGGGAAATCCCCGGCATTCGCGGCGGCCCGGGGGAGACGTTGAGCGGCATCATCTCCTCGCTCCGGCATCTGAGTCGCCTTCGACCTGTCCTTCTGGTGTTCGAGGATATTCATCTGCTGCCTGACGAGGCTCTGCCCGATCTGACTTCCCTTCTCGGTCGGCTTTCCGACGAAACGATCTCCGTTCTGGCCTGCGCCCGCCCGGTACAACTGCATGCACGCAGCAGTCTGGAACGGGTGCTGGTTGATACGATCGCTATGAAGGGGATCGGACCGGATGAGATCGCTTCCCTCTGGCGGGAACTCTTCCTGGAGGAACCGAAAGGATGGATTGCCGAAATACTCCACCGCATCACCTTCGGAAATTGTCTGGCCCTCCGCTCGGCTCTCCGCGCTCTGATTCAGGGAAAAGGAGTGGAGCGGCGAGGGGACTCCCGGGTCTGGAGAACGACGGTGTCGCAACAGGAGTTCGAGCACCTGGTTCGCCAGAGCGTCTCGCTGGTGGTGGAGGGACTTGTGGCCCAGTTGACTCCGGAGATGCGCCGGGACGCCTCGCGGATCGCGATGCTGGGGGAGATCTTTGCGCGGGAATCGGCCGAGTATCTTCTCGGTTCCTCCGATCTG
>CAMLOB010000372.1 GCA_946481475.1 uncultured Chlorobiota bacterium
AAAGATTCAAGCGGTGTCTTTGATCGTATTCACCGAACTCCGGAAATCTGCTGAAAGAGCGTTCTTTAACGAAAATCGAATTCCATACGCTGCATACGATAATAAGATATAGAAGTAGAACCCAACCAATCACAAAACCGTCGGAATGGTTATGAACACTCGCTATCTCCTTTTGACCCCTTTGCTGCTCTTGTTCCTTGTGCTTTCGTCCTGCTCACACCGCCATGACCGTGCTCCATCGATTTCCGGTATTGTGAACCGTTATGCTGCCGTTCTGGACTATGAGGATTGCGGTTTTCAGGTTGATGATGCAGAGGGATGGCGGCCCGGGGCGCTGGTTCTGGTAATTCAGATGCAGGGAGCTTCGATCGACAACGCGAATACCGCGCAGTATGGTACGATTCTAAACTATGGGGGGGCTGGTCTTTATGAATTCGGCAGGATCGCCTATGTTGACGGAAATACCGTCTGGCTGGAAAAAGCACTGGTCAATGCGTACTCGTTGGAGGGACATGTTCAGCTTGTTCTGGTTCCGGAATACCGAAACGTTTCTGTTGATGGAGCACTGATGCCTCTCCCGTGGAATGGTCGTAAGGGAGGAGTGGTGGCAATCTCGGCTTCAGGCAAAGTCACTCTGAATGCTGATATCGATGCCAGTGAAGCCGGATTCCGGGGTGGTCTCGTACATGAGCAACGGCGACTGGTGCCGAATTATGAAGGAGACTATGTCAGCAATGATCCGGAAAAACATTCCGAGAAAGGTGAAGGAATTCATGCCTTCGGGCCGGATGCCCGAACTCTGGGTCGGGGAGCACCGGCAAACGGCGGCGGCGGTGGCGGTAACCATAACGGCGGCGGTGGTGGTGGTGCAAATGGGGGTTGTGGGGGGGACGGTGGTTATTCCTATCGGCATTCCAGATACAGCGGCGACTATCGCGTAGCTCAGGGACTGGGAGGGCATGCTCTGGAACTTGATCGTCGTCGGATGAGTCACTTGTTTATGGGTGGTGGAGGTGGAGCCGGGCATTCCAACAATAACACCGGCAGTAATGGCGGTAATGGTGGAGGAATCGTCCTGATCCGGGCCTCCCATCTGATCGGCAACGGGCATGCAATCCGTTCCCGCGGTGCGGACGCCCCGACATCCAAGTATGACGGAGCAAGCGGTGGAGGCGCAGGTGGCACAGTGGCCCTGGCCGTTCATCGCGTCAGTGACGGGTTGACAGTGGACGTCAGCGGCGGAAACGGCGGAGACAGTTATAATGATGTCGAGCGGGTTGATGTCGGCACCGGCGGCGGCGGTGGTGGTGGCACGGTTTGCCTGAGCGGGGATGGCGGTATTGCCAGCGGGATCGGAGTAGACCTGAACGGGGGGAAGAACGGGAAAACGATTCGCGGTTCGGATTACGGAGCCACTCCCGGCTGTTCCGGGCAGATCTCCCGTAACTTCACTATTCTTCAGGGCACAGAGAGATGTATCGGCGACGAGCTCGAGTTGAATGAAAAAGGGGATGAGGAGGTCGAGGTTGATTTTACTGCTGTGGATATCAGTCGGTAGATAACCTGAAGACAATCTGAAATGGCGGGATGAGATATCTCATCCCGCTTTCTTTTTGCCTACAGTTGAATGTAATCCCGCACTGTCGGTACGCAAATGGCATTGTCGCCGTTGCGATAGTCCCGTGTCGAGGCCATCGGCTTCAACTTCCCCCATCCTCGTTCAACCCGATAGAAACGATAATCATTGCAGGAGGCGATGAAGTCAAGAACATCGGCAGGAGTATGCCCGAAGCTGTTGCTGGTTTCCGTATTCAGTTCAATTACCCAAACGGGGGGCTGATTGCTCTTCAGCAGATTTGTTGCTCCATGCAGTACTTTCAGCTCCGCCCCTTCGGTGTCCATCTTTATCAGGTCAACCCGTGAAATTTTCCGTTCGGCTATGTAGCGATCCAGAGTTGTCATCGGTATCGTTGATGCCCGATAGTCCTGACGATCAAGCGTCGATAGTGAACTGTGACCGTGGTACAGTCCTTCGAACGTGTAGATTGTAATCTCTCCATCCTCTTCTTCGCCAAGGGCAATGTTGTTGAAGTGTACCTCGTTGGTAAAACCGTTCAATTCCCAGTTCCTTTGCAACTTGCCGAAGATGAAGGGAACCGGTTCAAAGGCGTGGACAATACCTTCAGGAGCAAGCTTTGCCGCAATCAGCGAATACCAACCGATGTTGGCTCCGATATCGAAGAACACATCGTCCCGGCGCAGTAGCTTGTCGAACGCTTCGGTTGTGCCGGTTTCAAACGTACGTCGATAATACAACATTTCCCATCCGGCGTCCTCAGGCAGAGAGATCTCTACTTCAATACCGTGACGTGTAGGAACTTGCAATGTCCTGCCGCGAAGAAAACTGCGTCCGATCTTCTGAAGGCGGCCTTTGCCGAACTCAACCGGGCTGTGGGAACAGTACAGGCGAATGAGAGAATGAAGTAGAGAAGTCATTATGGATGTCTCTGAGTATCCGTCTCGTATGTGTTACGGTGGCTTGTCTTTAAAGACCGGAAAACTATCGATTTTTCTGCACGTATTTCGTGTTGATTGGCATCCTTCAATCTTCCGCCACTCCCCCAACCTCTGTATCTTCCCCCATTGCCTGCAGGGCGATGAACTGCCAACCTTGGAGATCGAACATTCACATTCCTATGTCAAGTCTGTCGGAACGTGTCCGCGAATTGCGGGAAGAGTTGCAGGAACACAACTATCGCTACTATGTTCTGAACGATCCGGTGATCAGCGACCGGGAGTTCGATGCGCTTCTGGAGGAACTTCAGAGGCTTGAACGGGAACATCCCGAGCTGATTACGCCCGATTCCCCTACGCAGAGAGTGGGAAGCGATCTTTCCAGCGCCTTCCCGACAGTGACCCATGCCCGCCCCATGCTGTCGCTGGCCAACACCTATTCCGAAGAGGATGCCCGCGAATTCGACCGCCGTATCCGCGATCGGCTGGGTGAGGAGCCGTTCGAGTACGTAGCCGAACTGAAGATCGACGGGGTGGCCGTAAGCCTGAGATACGAGGACGGGATTCTTGTGCGGGGGGTGACGCGGGGAAACGGCGAGCAGGGGGATGAGATCACGCCGAATCTCCGCACGATCCGCTCGATTCCCCTTCGCGTGCGATCGGTGGAGGTCGGGGGAGTTCCGCTGCGGAGTTTTGAAGTGCGGGGAGAGGTCTTCATGAAAGTGGAGGAGTTCAGGAAGATGAACCGTGAACGGGAGGAACGGGGAGAAAAGACGTTTGCCAATCCCCGCAACTCGACGGCCGGATCGCTGAAGATGCTGGATCCGAAGCTGGTGGCCGGCCGACCGCTCGATATCTTCCTCTATTACCTCTGGACCGATGATGTGCGGTTGAGCTCCCACCACGAAAATCTTGAACTCCTCCGGCAACTCGGGTTTCAGGTCAATCCGCACGTACAACGTTGCCGGACGATTGATGATGTGCTGAGCTACTGGACGGAGTGGGGAGCCGAACGGGAAAGCCTTCCTTACGAGATCGATGGTGTGGTCGTGAAGGTCGATTCGCTGGAACAGCAGGAGGAGCTTGGACAGATTGCGAAATCCCCCCGCTGGGCGATGGCCTGGAAGTTCGAGACCTGGAATGCGCGAACGAAACTGAACGACATCACGATCCAGGTGGGGCGCTCCGGACGGGTGACGCCGGTTGCCGAACTGGAACCGGTCTTCCTTGCCGGCTCCACGGTCAGCCGGGCCACGCTGCACAATGCCGATTTCATTGCCGAGCTTGATGTGAGAATCGGAGATACGGTGGAGATCGAAAAAGGAGGAGATGTTATCCCGAAAGTCAATCGGGTGATTCCGGATGAACGCCCGGCGGAAGCCGAGCCCTACGTCTTCCCGACAACCTGTCCCTGTCCGCTTGACTCAACGCTCCTGCGTCCGGAAGGGGAAGTCAATTACTTCTGCGTCCATCCCGCTTGTCCCTGGCAACTTCGTGGTCGGATCGAACACTTCGCTTCGCGGGGAGCGATGGACATCGACGGATTGGGAGAAAAGGTCGTCGATCAGTTCGTCTCGCTCGGATGGCTGGAAGATGTTGCCGACATCTACGACCTCTACACGCGCCGGGATGAGATTGCCGCTCTTGAACGATGGGGAGAGAAGTCGGCGGACAATCTCGTGCAGGGGATCGAGCGGAGCAAGGAGCGTCCCCTGTGGCGCCTGATCTTCGGTCTCGGCATCCGCCATGTCGGAGCCTCAATCGCCCGTATCCTTGCGCGGAACTTCGGGTCGCTCGACAGACTGGCTGTCGCTTCGGTGGAGGAACTTGAGGGGATCGACGAGATAGGCCCGCACATTGCCGCCTCGGTGGTTGCGTACTTCCGGGATTCTTCCAATCTGAGTCGGATCGAACGGCTGAAGGATGCCGGTGTTCACACCGAGGATCCGACGGTTATGGCCCGCCGCTCCGCTGTGATCGACGGATTCTTTGCCGGCAAAACCTTTGTTCTGACCGGGACACTGAGCCGTTTTACGCGGGAGGAGGCGGCTGCTGAAATCGAGAAGCGGGGAGGAAAGACCTCATCGAGCGTCAGCAAGAAGACCGACTATGTGCTGGCCGGAGAGAAGGCCGGATCGAAACTGGAGAAGGCGGCGAAGCTGGGCGTGGCGGTGATTGACGAGGACGAATTCATCCGGCGATTGGAGGAAGAGGACAAAGGGGGGGAAGCCGATCTCCCTTCAGGAGATGATCTACAGATGACGATGCTCTGACCCCACGGAGTACCGGAAAAAAATCCAGGGGGTATTATCTTTCCGACTCCCGACTCCCGACTCCCGACTCCCGACTCCCGACTCCCGACTCCCGACT
>CAMLOB010000373.1 GCA_946481475.1 uncultured Chlorobiota bacterium
TCCCACGTACCACACATGGAGGAGAACTAATGTCTGTTGCAACACGCTTTGCAGTCTTCGTCGCACTCGCTCTTGTTCTTGCGGTGCCGATGAAGGCTCAGCCGGTGCAGAACGGCTTTGCAGCCGTCACCTGCTACTCCGACGGCTCACCGACCGGCCCGGTTGTCGCATTGATCGACGTCACGCTCGGCAACCTTCAACCGGTCAACACGAACTGGGCGGCACCGAAAACCTACGGTCCGGCATCGAGCCCCTGGAACCAGGGGAACCTCGGTGAAGTCTTCGGCATCGCCTTCGACGCGACCGGAAACATCTACGTCTCGGCTACCAGCGCCTACACGGCCGTCTCTCCCGGAGGACCGGGGGGGAGCGGGGCGATCTATCAACTCAACGGCGTCACCGGCGCTGTCTCTACCTTCGTCTCCACACTCAATGCCGCATGTGGAAGCGTCGTCGGGACGAACACGATCCCGAATACGGGGAACGGCCTCGGCAACATCGCCTACGATGCCGCAAACAACCAGTTCTTCGCAACGAACATGGAGGACGGAAAGATCTACCGGATCAGCAGCGCAGGAGTTATCCTGAGCACGTTCGATCCGTTCAGTCCGGACGGCTGCACATCCGGTCCGGCACCGGTCGGCGAACGGCTGTGGGGAATCGGCATCTACAACAACCGGGTCTACTTCGCCCGCTGGCAGGAAGACTGCGGCGCACCGAGCACGACCTCGTCGAACGAGATCTGGTCGGTAGCCCTGAGCGGCGGCGACTTCTCCGGGGCAGAACAGCTTGAGATCACGGTTCCGCCGTTGCCCTCGGCAACCCACTCGAATCCGGTGGCCGACATCGCCTTCTCCGCCGGGGGAAGAATGCTCCTGGCCGAGCGGACGATGCGGGCGATCGGCGCCAATCCCTTCTATCCGAACGCCCACGCATCGCGGGTTCTCGAATATCAGTTCTCCGGTTCGTGGGGACTGACCGGAAACGTCTTCGATATCGGTGTGATGGGGGTCAGCAGCGGGTGCGGCGGATTCTCGACAATCGGGGCGAACGCCGCCGGAGGAGTGGATTATGCCTACGGCTCGTTCGATCAGCAGAAACGGGAACCGGTCGACTGCGACAGCGCGGTCTGGGCATCGGGAGACGCCCTGAAGTTCGGCAGCGGCAACTATATCTACGGATTTCAGCGTCTCTCCGGCAACGGCGGGAACGCCTCGAACAGTCAGATGATCGACGCCGACGGGAACACGGCGGCGGGTGACAAGACACAGATCGGCGACATCGAGATCTACAAACGGTGTGCGCCGCCGCAGACCGATCCGTGCAGGGATATCAGGGTTACCTACAAGCCGGTGCAGGGATCGGACGAAGCCGGTTGCTGCTTTGACCTGACGATCTCCGGCATCCCGGCAAACGCCTTCACGCAGGTCTCGGCAAACCTGCTGACCTCAAGCGTCTCCTTTACCGGCGTGATCGGTCCGACCGGATGGAACGTCACCAACACCGGAACGTTCGCCACGTGGGACTCGTCCGGAGTGATCCCGGCCGGAACCGTCACAGGTCTCCGCTTCTGTCTGTATTCGCTGGTGCCGCCGCCGCAGACAATCGAGATCACGCTTCACGCCGCCGACGGAACCGTCTGCAAGGACACGATCCGCGTCGATTGTGCAGAGCAGCCGCCGCCGTTCCCCCCCTGCATGACCTTCGGCAGAACGTCGATCTCGTGCAAGGAGACCGGACCGAACGGATCGATCTACGATCTTTCCTTCACGGTCACCAACCAGAGTCCGTTCAGTCTGCCGCCGTATAATCTTCCGGCGGAGAACCTTGTGGTCTATTCGGCAACCTCCGGGGTCACCGTGACGCCCGGCTCGGTTGCGCTGGCGCCGCCGCTCGGACACAACCAGACCTCGGGTCCGCTCAACTTCACGCTCAGCGGTTCGGGACTGGAGGCTGGAGACACGGTCTGCATCGTTGTGCAGATTCACGGCAAGAAATTGCCGCACGACTATCAGTGGTGCTGTCCTCCCGACACGCTCTGCTTTGTCCTGCCGCCGTGCAAGGATTGCTGCGACAGCGTCGATATCGCGATCAGGGAGAGACAGATCAGGCAGATCGGAAACACCGCCGCCGGCATCTCCTCCTCGGTCACGGTAACGCCCGGACCGGTGATGGCCGCCTCGGCGACGATCATGAGCGTCACCCGGAGCACGGTCTGGTGTCCGAAGAAGGGACCGAACGGCTGGGTCTACGTGCAGAGCAGTGCGGGGGGACCGATTCTGGGACAGATCACAAACGCGACGATCTCTCCGGCTCTCCCGGTCAGTTCCGGACTGAGCCCTGCGACCTCACAGGTTCTCTGGGGGACGAATCCGTCGGGTGTGAACATGAGCGGCGGATCGATCGGTCTGCAACTCTCCTTCCCTGGTGGGACGCTCGGCTGGCGCTGCCGCGACACGCTGACGGTCTGCGTCCGCTACACCTTCACCGACACCGCCTGCCGGACATGCGATACGGTAGTCTACTACACGATTCCGCGTACCGGACAGATCGAGATCATCGATATCGGTCCGGTGGAATTGAGTCCCAAAAACATATCACGACTCGGAGAAGGTGTCGGACCGGTCCTCACCGGGCATGAAGCGACGCACGTCGTACAGCAACGTCTGGCGCTGGATATGTCGAGCACGACAAGCGGCGTGCTGAGTCTGGGACACTGGTGGCAGGATGACCTGGAAGGTGATCCGACGATTCGTCTGACCCGGATGTACGTGACGCCGGAGCCGGGGATCGAGATCACGTCACTGAGCGAACAGGGTTCGGGGAGACAGGCGGAGATTGCCGACCGGACGGCGACGATCGATCTGGACCTGAATAAGGGGGAGACCGATCAGTTCGACCTGCGGGTGGCAAACCCGACCGACGCCCGCTACTTCGTCCTCCACGTCCGCTTCGACTATGTCGACCCGTCGGGTCAGGGAGAACCGGAGCAGTCGCGGGAGTTCCTGGTGACCGCACGGGTGCCGGGAGAGAGCGGAGGTGATCTGGTGCTGAACGACGACATCTCCGAACGCCCGGTCGGCGTCCGGACGTTCATGCTCTACTTCGTCAACAACAACGCGTTGAAGAGATCAATTTCGCGGGTCGATCTGCGCGTGGAAAACGAAAGCGGAGAGAGCCGGGAGATCATCGCCGTCGGTCCGCCGCCGAAGGGGACCGACGACTCGACGGCAGTCGAACTCTACATCTTCGATGAGAGCACGGGACTTTCGAGAAGCACCGGAGGAAGTCATGAGATCGCGATGAACTCGATCCGGAACATCCGCGGACTGGCCGCGCCGGGGGACACGGTGATTCCGATCATCGTGACGATTGCCGGAGCCGGAGACGAACCGGTGACCGTCGGCTACACGACCTACGACGAGAACGGGAATGCCGTCAGCAACGGCGAGGTGGAACTGGATGACCCTCTTCTGACGTCGTCATCGCCGGATGAGGAGAGCCGGATCGTCACCGGAACATCGGTTCAGCTCTATCCGGTAGCGCCGAATCCGGGGAACGGCGACCGGACGATCCGGTTCCGTCTGGCGCGGAGCGAAGGGAACGTTTCGCTGGCGCTGTACGATCTGGGGGGACGGGAGATCACGACGCTCGTCAACGGAGAACGGTTCCCGGCCGGTCTTCACACGCTCGTCTTCAGTCCGGGCGATCTGGAGAGCGGCACCTATTACGTGGTGCTGAAGGCGGGAACCGAGCGGATTTCAACGACGATGCAGGTGATGAAGTAGCCGGAAGAGAAATTCGGCAGGAAGACAAAGCGGCGGTTCCTGAACGGGAATCGCCGCTTTCGTTTTCGGAGGTGAGATAACGGGAGCGGCCCCCCGGAACGGTCTCGTAAATTGATCGGGAACCGCCGGTCTCCACCCGACTCTAACCGGACCGGTTCCGTCCGCAGGCTTCGGCAACAGCGTTTTGCTATGGATGCCGAACGGGATCAAACCGGGAGGATAACCGGGCGTCCGGGGAGCCGTGAAAAACCGGAGGGCCGCGCGTAACTCCCTTCCTTCCGGCGGGTCATCCCCCCGGATCATCACAAGTCCACAACTTCAACAGAGGAGAAACCCGATTTCTCCATCCAAACAACGAGAGGAATCATTATGGATCGACGAGACTTCCTGACCATCGGCGCGCCACGCTCCCGGGATGCGATTCGGGGAGAGAGCCGGGGCATCGCCGCAGCCGGAAACACCTCGCAGACCCCACCGGCATTCGCCCGCCGGAGCGGAACCGATCTGACCCCCTACAGCGGTCAGTGGACCTACAAACAGGCCGCCCACCTTCTGCGCCGCAGCATGTTCGGTCCGACCGAGGCGGAGATTCGGCAGGCCGTGGCCGACGGAATGAACGGAACGATCGAGAAGCTCTTCACGCCGTGGGAGCCGCCGCTCGACGGAATCGAGGCATGGGCGAACGACACGAAGTTCCAGGCATTACCCGACACGGCGAACGGTCAGGACTTCGCCACATTCCAGCAGCAGCAGTACGAACGGCGGGATCTCCTGATCCGCTGGATTCTCCTCTCGATGCAACACTCCCCGGTCTCCATTCAGGAACGCCTCCGCCTCTTCTGGCACAACCACTTCACCTCCGAGGTCCTGGTGGTCAACTACCCGGAAGTCCTCTACGAACAATACAAGCTCTTCAAACAGCACATGCTGGGGAACTTCAAGCAGTTCACCTACGACGTCACGGTCGATATGGGGATGCTGATCTATCTGGACGGCATCAAGAACTACAAGGTCACAGGACGGAACAACTTCAACGAGAACTACGCCCGAGAGTTGTTGGAAATCTTCACGATGGGAGTCTTCGACTGGGAG
>CAMLOB010000374.1 GCA_946481475.1 uncultured Chlorobiota bacterium
TGGTATGCCCGGGGACAGGTCTACGCCGGACTTGAGGCGGAGGTCGGTCTGGATATCAATCTCTGGTTCATCAAGGCAGACATTCCGATTCTTGAGGTCGGTCTCTACGCCGGACTGAAAGCCGGACTGCCGAACCCGACGTGGCTGAAGGGACAGGTGGCCGGATATTACTCGGCTCTGAACGGACTGCTGACCGGCCACTGCACGTTCAAGTTCCACTACGGATCGGAATGTTCGCCCGGCGGGAACGATCCTTTCGGCGGCCTGAAGGTGATCGCCGACATCGTCCCCTCCGGCAACGATATCGATGTCTTCTCCTATCCCGAAGTCGCCTTCAACCTGCCGGTCGGGGCGAACAAGGTGATCTCGGTTGAAGGGGTGAACGAAGAGGACGAGGTGGTGACCTCCCACTTCCGCTTCGGCATCCGGGAATTCTCCGTAAAGAACCTGAAGACGAACAAACAGGTCAGCGGCTCCTACTCGATCTACAACAACGCGATGTCGGCCCTCTTCGAGCCGGACGCCATGTTTGATGAGCAGACGAAGCACAACATCACGGTCAAGATCTACGGCGACCGTCTGGTCAACAACGAGTGGAAGCGGATCACGATCAGCAAGTACAGCAATCAGGAGCATGTCGAGATCAGGACGCAGGCCTTCACCACAGGGAAGGCGCCGGAGCATTTCACCGGAGGAAACATCGTGATGACTTCTCCGGGTCAACGGCAGCGTTACTACTACACGTCGGACGGAGGGAACGAAGGCTACGTCCGGTTCAAACTCTTCCCCTCGAACATTCCGGCACTGAAGCCGGAAGACCCTGACTATGAATACAAGTACGTTGCCCGGTATCAGGAGATCGGCGGCGGCAGCCAGGTGGTGGCCGAGACGCCCATGACCTGGGATCCGAACCCGGCCGCACCGAAGGCGAAGTTCGGCGTGCCGACCGGAGAACTGAAGAAGGAGCAGCTCTACATCATCCAGATCGTCCGGAAGAAGGTGAAGAAAGGAGGAGGGGTCGGCATGGGGATGGGAGGCATCAAGTTCAGCGGCGGCGGGGGCGGGACGAATCTGGAATCCTATTCGGCATCGAAGTCGATCGGCGGCGGACAGAACATCAAGGTAAAACAGCAGCGGCTGAAGGCGATCCGGCTCGGCGACAACGAGTTCATGGTCTATCAGATCGCCTTCAAGACCAGCAAGTATTCGCGACTGAAAGACAAGATGATCGACTATGTCAAGGCGTCGAATCTGGCTTCGATCAAGACCGGAAGCGGAAGCGATTCGAACACGATCTATGCCCGCTACAAAGGGAAGGAACCGCTCGGCTGGTACGACCTGAACCAGATCGCCTGGACCAAAGGGGGGAAGACCGAATATATCCAGCCGCTGGTCCGACTTGAGGCGACCGACATGTCCAACATCGGATCGGACGCCTACTGGTCGCTGCTGAAGCCGTACTATCTGGACTATGTGAAGTTCCCCTACTTCAATCACATGCTGAGGACCGATGTGTACTTCAACGCAAAGTTCGCACAGCCGAACCTTCGCACGGTCCGGACCTATCCGAGCGCAAACGCCTACCTGCCCGGCAGCAGGTTGACCAACGGGACGAACATCGGCGACGTCCCCTTCCCGAAAGATGCGGTCGACATCCGCTACACCGGGAACGGCCACACCGACAAGCTGACCGATGCCGAAATCAACGCGGTCTACTGGAAAGGATTCGAGCCGGAACCGGAGAAGCCGAAGCTGATGCTGAAGGGACAGAAGGTCGCCGGTGCCACACAGGTCAAATCGCAGACGCCGAAGGGAGGAGCCGGCATGATGGGGGGATCGAAAGACCTGAAGATGAACGAGATCGACGTGATCGAGATCAGGTACGATGTGGCGACGGTTCTGCTGAAAGACCGGGACAAGGTGGCGGCCGAACTTCTCTACCGCTACGGTCTGAACGCAAGTTCGTTCAGCCAGACGCCGGAGTGGTGGGGATTTGCGAGTAAGAACTACAGCTACATTATCGACAGCAAGAGCAAGGCGAAGAACAACGAGTTCTGGAAGATGAAGGTATCGAAGTCGAGCAAGTACCGGCTGCGGATCATGGATCGGGATGGGGAAGCCCTGCTGCACAACAACGGACAGGTCGATCTGGATTTGCCGTAAACGTTCATCTTCACAGAATAAACAATCGAACATCATACAGCCATGAACATCCGGTTTTTCATCTGCATCTGCTTTCTCCTGTCGGCACTCTCCCTTCGCGCACAGGAGGAGACCGACGAGGAATATCCGTTCGACCGGGAACGGGTCACCGACGAGACCGACAGCGTGGTCGGACCGAACCTTCACCTGCTGGCCCGTTCCTACGGCGATTCGGTGGTGCTCCGCTGGGGAGCGATGACCTATCCGGCCTGGAAGACGGCCGGTCGCGGCGGCTATGTTCTGGAACGGATGGAGCTGACCGACGAGATGCCGTCGGTGCCGGTCTGGGAACGTCTCGGTCCGGAGCCGATTCGTCCGCTGACGCTGGAGGAATGGAAAGCCCGGTTCCGTCCGGAAGACACACTTGCCGGAGCGGCCGTGCAGACGCTGTACGGCTCTGCGGTCGTCGCCGAGACCGATCCGTTCGGGGCGATCTACGAGACCTATCTGCAACAGCGGAACATGCACGGCTTCGCCATGGTTCTGGCCGACATCGCCCCCCGCCTGGCCGACGGATACGGTCTGCGCTATGTCGACCGGGATGTGAAGCCGGGAAGTGCGTATCTCTACCGGCTCTACTCGCTTGCGAACGATCCGGACCAGCCGATCGACACGGCGATCACGGCGATCCAGGTTGTCCCCTTCACATCGATCCCCTCCATCGAATCGCTCCGAAGCGAAGAGAGCGAGAAGCTGGTCGTGCTGAAGTGGTATCGCTACGAGCACCCGGAGGCGTTTACCGGCTACTTCATCGAACGGTCGACTGACGGAGGGAAGACATTCGGTCGGCTGAAGGAGATTCCGTTCATCGCCGCAAAGAACGAGGAGCTTGACGCGACGAGCAGCGGGAAGCAGGACACGATCGAGTACCGGGTGGAACTGGAACGGAACTACGAACCGGTCACCTACCGGATCAGAGCGGTCGACGCCTTCGGCGAAATGTCGGGGGCCGGAGCGCAGGTGACGGCGATGGGACGGGACAGGACGGCGCCGAAGGCTCCGCTGATCGCTCCGGTCGAAGTCGTCGAGGGAGAAGCGTTCCGCATCCGGTGGGATTTGCCCGCGGACATCGAGGGTGATCTCGACGGGTTTTATATCGGACGTGGAGGAGACCCGGAGGGACCGTTCGAGGCGATCAGCGAATTCCTCCCCGTGACGAGCCGGGAGTTCATCCACCGGGGCGTCGACACGCTGACGCCCGGCTACTATGTCGTCGGCGCGATCGACACGGCGGGGAACCTCAGGAACTCCGCACCGGTCCTCGGTCTGCTCCCCGACTCCATCCCCCCGATGACGCCGCAGGGACTTGCCGGCATCATCGATTCAAACGGTGTGGTGACGCTGACCTGGACGCCCAACACGGAGGATGACCTGCACGGCTATCGGGTCTTCTTCGCCAATCAGGAGGACCACGAGTTCCAGCAGTTGACGACCGAGATCACGACCGACACGATCTTCCGCGACACGCTGACCCTGCAGACGCTGAGCGAGGAGATCTACTACAAGGTCACCGCCCTCGACTGGAACTTCAACCACTCCGAATTCACAGGGACATTGACACTGAAAAAACCGGACGTCATCGCTCCGATCCCTCCGGCAATCATAGGCGTGGAGCCAGGGGATCGGGGCGTGGCAATCCGGTGGCATCGAAGTCCGAGCGGAGACGTCATCGAACATCGACTCTACCGGCGCGTTGCCGGAGAGACGGACTGGACCGATCTGCTGGGGAGCACTGATCCATCCCTTCTGGACCACACCGACTCGACCGCCGAGCGAGGTATTCTTTACGAGTACGGACTGGAAGCGATCGACGATGACGGCAACCGGTCGGGACTCTCGAACATCGTGACGGCCCGACCCTACGACAACGGCATTCGTCCGGGCATCGCCACGCTTGACGTCCTGTACGATTCAACGGCCGGAGGAGTCGTTCTGCGCTGGAGGGGAACGCCGGCAGCAGAGGCCCGCATCATGCTCTACAAGAGTGTGGATGACGGGAAGCAGGGACTGGTCGGATCGGTTCCGGGGGACGCCGTTGAATACATCGACCGGGAGGTCTTCGCCGGATCCCGCTACCGCTACGGCGTCAAGGTCGTGACGGCCGACGGAGGGGAATCGATGATCGAGCGGAGCGGAGAGATTTTCATTCCGTAGGGATCGCTCGTATATAACACAGAGAAGAAGCAACGCCCTGCGGATTTACCACCAACCACGCACAAGAGGCACATGACCGACAAACAGGCACCGGTCCGCCACGACATCCTGCGTCAGGATGCCGCACGGCGGGACCGGCTCCCGCATCGCTGGGAGCACATGCAGGTGGATGTTCCGGACGATCTGACGGGTCTGGAACACCTGATGATCCACCGCTTTCAGGAACCGGAACTCGATCTCGTGGCGGAGATTCGCGAGGGGATCATCGTTGATTTCCGACTTGATTCGCAAGAGGTCGTCGACGCTGAACCGATTCCTCCTCCTTTCACTGTGGAGACCGGAACATCCGATGAACCCGAGCATTCTCCGGTATTCCGTTCGTGGAGGATCCCGGCACATGATCTGACGATCCACGTGGAATCGTGGGCCGAACGGGACGGAGGGGGATTCGTGGATGTGTTCGGGAGGAGGAG
>CAMLOB010000375.1 GCA_946481475.1 uncultured Chlorobiota bacterium
CGATTCCCCTTCGTGTAGGATCTCTCACGTTCGGTGCTATTCTTCCGAAAGGAAGGGATAGCGGTAGTCCGTCGGCGGAACAAATGCCTCCTTGATTGAACGGGCCGAAAGCCAGCGATAGAGATTCATTTTCGATCCCGCCTTGTCGTTTGTGCCGCTTGCGCGGGCTCCGCCGAAGGGCTGCTGATGAACGACTGCACCGGTCGGCTTGTCGTTGATGTAGAAGTTCCCGGCGGTGTTCTCCAATGCTTTGGTCGCCTGCGCGATTGCGGTCCGCTCCCGTGCGAAGATCGATCCGGTCAGAGCATAGGGAGATGTTTCGTCGACCAGCCTCAGCGTTTCGTTGAAGCGGTTCTCATCGTAGACGTGAAGCGTCAGGACCGGACCGAAGATCTCCTCCCGCATCGTGACGTATTTCGGGTCCTCGGCCAGAATGACGGTCGGTTCGATGAACCAGCCTTCGCTCTCGTCGTAATTTCCTCCGGCAACGATCTCCACGCCGTCCTTCTTTGCCTGATCGATATATCCGGTGATCTTCCGGAACGCAGGCTCGTCGATGACGGCGTTGACGAAGTTTCCGAAATCTTCCACCGTCCCCATTTTGAACGATGCGAGGTCTTCCTGCAAATAGCGCTTGACGTCGTTCCAGAGATTGGAGGGAATGTAGGCCCGGGAAGCGGCGGAGCATTTCTGTCCCTGATACTCGAAAGCGCCGCGTGAGAGTGCCGTGGCGACTTCCCGCGCATCGGCCGACGGATGGGCCAGAACGAAATCCTTCCCTCCGGTCTCGCCGACGATCCGGGGATAGCTCCGGTACCCGGTCACGTTCTCGCCGATCGTCCGCCAGATGTGCTGGAACGTTCCGGTCGATCCGGTGAAGTGGACCCCGGCAAAGTCGGGATGGGCCAGAGCAACGTCACCGGCGGTCTTTCCCGGCGTATAGATCAGATTGATGACTCCCGGAGGCAACCCGGCCTTGTGGAAGATTTCCATGTAGAGCTGGGCGGCGTAGTTGGTCTGATAGGAAGGCTTCCAGACGACGGTGTTCCCCAGCAGTGCGGGGGCGCAGGCAAGGTTTCCGGCGATCGACGTGAAGTTGAACGGCGGGACCGCGAAGATGAATCCTTCCAGCGGACGATACTCCATCCGGTTCCAGAAACCGGGGGGGGAGATCGGCTGGTCGGTGTAGATCTCGGTCATGAACTGCGTGTTGTATCGCAGAAAGTCGATGAACTCGCAGACGGCGTCGATCTCCGACTGGAAGGCGTTCTTCGACTGGCCCAGCATCGTCACGGCGTTGACGCGCGAGCGATAGGGGCCGCTGATCAGTTCGGCCGCTTTCAGGAAGATGGCCGCGCGATCTTCCCACGGCATGTTCCCCCATTCCTTCCGTGCAGCCAGAGCCGCATCGATTGCCCGGCGGACGTGGCTTTCGTCCCCCTCGTGATAGCGGCAGAGAATGTGCTCCCGCTCGTGCGGAGGGCGCAACTCCACCAGGTTCCCGGTCTCGACCCGTTCGCCGCCGATCCACATCGGCAGTTCCGGCGCTTCGGACTTCAATTCCTGCAATGTCTCCTTCAGAGCTTTCCGTTCTGCGCTTCCGGGCGCGTAGCCGAAAACCGGTTCGTTGGTGACGGGTGGCGGATATGCAATTGATCGTGGCATAGTCTCGGATTGCTTTCTATGAATGTACAGGTAGTAGTTCGCGAAGAATGGAACGATCATCTCTGCGGTCCGGCGAATGCTCTGCCGGCCGGACTCCGCAGAGACGGGGAAAAGTATACGGAAAGATTCCGTGGAAATGCGCAAAGAGATGTGTGACCGGTTCATGACCGATTTGCTCTCTCCACTACCTCCCGTCGTTCCGCAGAATGTAGCCCGCCTCCAGCGCAAGCAGATCGCGCAGACCGGGGAAGGGCTTCAGGATGTTCGCGCCGATCGGGGGGAGTCCGAATTTCGACCGGAAGACCGGGCGGATAAAGAAGAGTTTTTCATCGACGATTTCATATCCCGCCCGTGTGGCCGCCCTGCGGAATTTCGAGGTGGTCATCCGTATCTCCCGCAGACGTCGTACCTCCACCACATCGTTCGGTCTGCCGCTTGAGATCACCCGCTCGAACAGAGGAGTCGGCAGGAAGTGAACGTAGGGGATCTTGCTCGCTCCGTTGAGCAGCAGTTGCTGGTGGGCGCCGAAGGGAGAATACCAGGGAGGGAAGGTGACGTAGAGCATTCCTCCCGGCTTCAGCAGACCTTTGATGTTCCGCAACGCCGTCTCGGCATCGTCCAGATGTTCGATCACATCCCGAAGCAGGGCCAGGTCGAAATGTCCCCGCCACTCCTGCGGTTGCTCTTCATAAATGATGTCGTTTGTGCTGTAGGTGATCTCCAGGCCCAGCTCGTCGGCGATCCGGCGTGCGCTCTGAAGCCGGACCTCGGCAATATCCGTTCCGACAAGTTCCGCCGCTCCGTGTTCGGCCATTGCGCAGAGATTTCCCCCCTCGGCCGCACCGATCTCCACAATCGACCCCCCCCGTCTCTTCGCCCCGTTCCGTTCCAGATAGTCGATCATGTAGTCCTGTGAGAGATCGTACATATATCCCCAGTAGTAGAGGATACCGGGATCGATGCCCGATTTCTCCAGACGTTCCCTGTAGCTCATAGACGTTCACCCCGCTTCGACGACCGGCGGGAATTTGTTGGTATGCTGATGCGTGACGGGCGTGAAGATACGGCGATCACAGTTTCCAGACGAGCGTCATGCCGATGCTGAAATAGGAGACGGCCTGTTCCGGATCGCGTCGCGTCGGATCGACGACCAGCAGGTTCCGCTGCTGGGCCGGGTCGGTCTCCTTCATCAACAGATTCAACATCCCGACGCCGAGGTTGAAGTCGAGAAGAAAGGGCTCGAAGAACTCCAGTTGGGCTCCCAGCTTCACAAATCCTCCGATACGGAACTCTTCCGGCGACGGATGTCCGGTGAAGGCTTCCACCGTTTCGTTGTTGTCGGTGTAGAAGATGCGGGAACTGAGTTCGGACTCGAATATGTAGATCCCCTTCAGTTCGCCGCTGATATAGAGGCTGGGAAGATCAAAAAAAGATGCGGTCAGCCCGATGCCGGCCGTTGCGATATTTGCGTTGTGCGTGAAGGTCAGTCGCTGCTTCCGTGCCGCCTGAAAGGAGGAGAGAGAGAAGGTGGTCTTCCCGTTCAGCATAAAGTATTCGAAGGAGATCGGAAGGCGGAGCAGATCGTTCTTTT
This sequence comes from uncultured Chlorobiota bacterium, assembly GCA_946481475.1. The sequence goes on from CAMLOB010000375.1 coordinate 3,257, forward strand.
CGGAAAAGGCCTCGAACTGCAACCGGATGCCGGTCTGCGCCCCTGTCAGTCCGCCACCCAGCGGGAGTTCGCGGTCGGGTCCGGGACTCATGGCCTGTGCTGCCGGCGGTTCGCCGATCAGGGCCATCGACTGCAACCCGAGCGACGGCCGTACAACGACCTGTCCCTCTGTGTCAATCGTCTGCATCAGCAAAAGAACCAGTCCGCTCAGGAGTGATACGTACAACGCGCGATGCGTACCGAAGATGTTCATCCAAGTCTCTCTCGTATTGAGTACTCTTTGTTGTCGAGCGAGTTCTTCGCTACCATTTCTCCTATCAATCCTATGGAAATCAGCTGAACGCCGACGATGATCAGCAGGACGCCGAGGAGCGCCAGCGGACGATTCGTCAGGGACGTCTTGCCGAGAAACCATTCGATCGACAACCAGAAGTCGATCAGAAAACCGATTGTGGCGATGGCGATACCGACCGTGCCGAAAATATGGAGTGGTCGACGGGCGTATCGTGTCGTCAGAACCAGTGTCAGCAGGTCAAGAAATCCCTTCACCAGCCGACTCATGCCGAATTTTGAAATCCCGTGCTTGCGGGGATGGTGGGTGACCGCCAGTTCCGTCACGCGGAATCCCTGCCAGTGGGCCTGGGCCGGAAGATAGCGGTGCATCTCCCCGTAGACGCTGAGTGTCGGCAGGACTTCCCGACGATAGACTTTCAATCCGCAGTTGAAGTCATGAATCTTCAGCCGCGTCACCTTCCGGACAACCGAGTTGAACAGTTTTGACGGGAGTGTCTTGTGCAATGGATCGCGTCGCGTTTTTTTCCAACCGGATACCAGATCATACCCCTTCTGCAGTTCGGTCAGCAGTTTTGGAAGTTCATCCGGATCATCCTGCAGATCGGCATCCATGGTGAAGACATAATCACCCCGTACCTGTTCGAAGCCGACGGCAAGGGCGGCCGATTTGCCGTAGTTTGCACGGAAGCGGATTGCCTTGAATCTCCGGTTCTCCCTGTTCAGCTTCCGCAGCACCTCATACGAAGAATCGGTCGAGCCATCGTCGACGAAGATGACTTCGTAGGCCCCGCCGCTCATTTTCTGCAGGACGGGAACAAGGCGTGCGCCCAGTTCCTCAAGCGATTCCTCCTCGTTGAAGAGGGGAATGACGACGGAGATAAGAGGGGCGTTCCCCGGTCCCGGATTCCCCTCGCCCCCGATTCCGGGGATGCCGGCGGTTCTCTCCTTTCCCCTTGCCGTTCCCTTCCTCCTTGCGGGAGGCGGCGGGGACCGGATGGTCGGTTTTCTGTCCCGATAGGTTTTTCATAGTCGGCCAAAATACCACCTCCGCCCCGGGAAAACAATTCCACCCTGTGCCGGGCAAGCGGCTTTCATGCACGAATCCGACTGGTTATCTTAATGCCCGGATGGTGAATCGATGCGGACGTTACATCCGTACGTTCAGCTCGTCAGAACCGGCATATTACCGGTATTGACCTTTCAGCAGGCAAAATGTCACCACTATACGTTCGTCGGGCGAGGACTTTCAGGGAGGCGTTCAGAGGGGATCTCCTTACG
>CAMLOB010000376.1 GCA_946481475.1 uncultured Chlorobiota bacterium
AAATCGGCCCCTTCTCAGCGAACCTGCGTTACCCCCCGAATACACCCTTATATGATTTGTAGGGGGCTTCCGCTTCTTCCTAAGTTCTTCCCGACTGCTCAATCGCTCCAGCTCCAGCTATAGCAAGTGCAACGTCCGGTCTGCGTATTGATCATAGTGCCGTTATCTCCGTGTCCAACAAGTCGAGGTGTCCCATGAGATCCGTCTATAACTACTGTTCCATCCTCGCCTCCCTTCTTTTCCTTACAACGGCCCCTCTGCGTGCGCAGTATGCTGCCGAGGGACTCTTTCTTGATTCCACCGGCAGCTATGCCGCGGTCGCCAACGTCTCGCCTCTTGTTCAGTCGGCCGGCAGTCCCTACACGGTGGAACTCTGGTACTATCTGAACACGACCAACCCGACAATCCTTTCGGGGTACGACGGAGAGGAGACGACCTGGGCGATTCGGGCCGCCCACGATGACGTCGTCGGCTGGCAGCTTCTCTTCGACTCGACCGATGTCTTTGCACAGACGATACTGGAGACCGTAAGTCCGCTGAAGGTTCCGGTCCCTCTCGGATTGAACCGATGGAATCACATCGCGATCAGTTCGGACGGGTCGACGGTCACCTGCTATATCAACGGTGTCCAGGCGGGGTCGTTCAGCGATACGCGGACGATCTGGCGGCAGAAGAGCGGATCGGCCGTCTACATCGGGGTGCAGAAGGCGTCGTTCGAGACGACGGTCGGCGAGCACGGTCGCTTCGATAACGTCCGGTTCTGGACGAAGGCCCGTTCGATGGATGAGATACGGGCCGATATGGCGGGGCCGCCGAACGATCGGACCGGTCTGGTCGGGGAATACACGTTCGATGAGGGCACGACGAGTGTGACCTGTCATGAGGATGCCTACATCGCACCGGCGGAACTTCCGTGGATCGAGACGGCCGACGGCTTTACGCACGAAATCGGCCTGGGATGGTCGGCCTCGACGTGGGTGACCTCACTGATCCTGACGGCTACCTCGGATCTCTTTTCGCAGGGGGATGCCGTCGGACGGTATCTTCTTGTCGGACATGATAACGGTCCGTTCGCTATGGAAGGGAACACCGGGATCGGGGGTGTGGCGCGGCGTCTGTCGCTGGCCTGGGAAGTGGTGGCCGTCGGGGTTCCGTACGGGACGTTCTACCTGAACGGAGCCGACATTCCCGACTGGGATCTGCAGAAAGGGGTGATCCTGGTCTCTGCGGATCCGACATTCAGGAACGATGTCGAGCTGATCGTGCCGACGGTGGACATGACGAACGGTTATCTGAACTGGGACTACGTTTTCAATCTTGCCGACTCGGTCTTTGTGACGGTGGGAGAACTCGATCTGGCCGATGCCCCCCTGTTGACCGCAAGCCTCGGCTACGGACCGTTTGCACAGAGCTATGATAACCTGAACACGTTCACCCTGACGAATCTTCCTTCGGGGACAACGAGGGTCACATTCAAGATGCTTGATCAGCTGGAGCTGGCCGACAACCCGACGCTCGATTCGCAGGTGGTTGCCGTGAGTGGAGCGAAGGCAACCTATCAGTACCAGATGGGGAACCTGCCGGTCGGGGCGATGCTGGAGATCGACATCGAGGTGAGCGGACTGGAATCGCCGCTGAAGCTTGTTCGTCAGTTGATCATCACCGAAATGGCCCCGACCATTACCTCAACCGACGCCTTTCAGGGATATGTCCTCGGGACCGAGCGACTGGTGACGTATCGGGTCGACTCGCTCCCCCCGGCGACATCGGCGGTGACGTTCACGCTGGTCGACGCGCTGGGGCTCCCCTTCAAGTTCATCGATGCGCAGGGAAACACCGTGATGATGCAACGGCATTTTACGGGACAGCAGATGAAGACGGCCGCCTGGACGCTGGAGCTTGACACGCTGGAGCTGCCGTTGTCCTCGCAACTTGCCGTCACGGTAGAACATGAGGCGGGCGTGCCGGGGGGAACGACGTATTCCGTCTCCCTCGGCGTTCTGGCCCGGCCGATGTTCCTCTTCACGCAGGGAGGATGGGGGCCCTTCGTCTCGAACAACTATACGCGGGCGTCAAACTCCGCAACTCCCTGGAGGAGCGTTCCCGACTCGAACGAACGGTTTACCGTAACGCCGCTTCCTCCCCGGACGACCAAAGTGATCTTCGAGATTCTCGATACGAACGAGACCGTCCTGAAATCCGACTCGGTCGTCTACAACGGCGTCAACTGGCTGACCGAGGCGATCAGTCCGGTCTACAGGATGTCGGATCTCTCCCCGAAGGCATGGGTGCTCCGGGCGCGGGCGATTTCGCAGGGGGGACCGGTGATCGGTCTGCAGGCCGAACATGATCTGGAAGTTATTCCGCAGCGTCCGCGGGTCTTTCTTTCACCATCGAATTATGACCGGGAGCCGCGGAACCGCTTCAATCCGGACGACCACAAGACGACGCCGGTGACGATCACCGTGGAGCCGAGCACGGCCCAGATCGATTCGGTGGTGATCGAGATACGGGATCAGGACGGTTCGGTCCTCTACCGGGAGATGAAGACCGCAACGACGGTCAACGGCGTGAAGGAGGCCCGGTTCACGCACGATTTCGCGACACTCCCCTACACCACCGCCGAACTGGTCGCCCGGGTCTATTCGCCGCAATCACTTCGTCCCGTCGACTCGGTCATCCCGCTGTCGTTTGTTCCTCCGCGCCCCCGCATGACCTCGATCATCGATGCGGGATGGTACCGGGAAGGACAGAAAATGAACGAGCTTTTCACCATCGACAAATTTGTGGGAGATATTACGCGCGTGGACGTCGACATTGCCGGGAACGACAAGGTGTCGTTTACGAAAAGCAGTGCTCCACACACACACTCGGTACGGTTCACCGGATCAAGCTACACGGAAGTTCCGGTCGATAAAGGTTCGCTGACCATCGCCTTCTGGTTCAGGACGACCGAGCCGGGGTTCAATCCGCTGGTCTACGCAAAGCGGACAAACGAACCGGTTTCCGAATTCAGTTGGCTGCGGATGTTGTGCGTCAGCCCTACCGGGCATCTCGTCTTCAGTCAATACGGACAGTTCCATCTTCAGACACCCTCTGTCGTGAACGACGGCAAATGGCACCACGTGGCGGTCTCCCACAACGAGTCGACCCGTCAACTGGATCTCTATGTTGACGGAGGACTGGTAACGCGGGATATCTCCCCTCACTCGGTCGTTACGTTCAGTTCATACGAGCTGAACATCGGCCGGGGGAACAATCAGGACGGCTGGAACGAGGCGCCGGGAGGACGTTTCAAGGGGGATATGTCGGAGTTTGCGGTCTGGAAAAAGGTCCTTACGAACGATGAGATCGCCCAGGTAGTGCGGGGAGCCGACCTGCTGACGGTCGCCTCCGGTACGCTTGAAGCCTATCTCCCCTTCAGCGACGGAGAGGGGACGACGGCATATGATGCGAAGCGGAAATCCAGGCTGACCATTTACGGAAGCCCGAAGTGGAGCACCAACGAAGACCTGGCGGCAGTCACGTCGATTCAGCATATCGACAAGCTTTCGCACGGCACGCATAACCTGACCGCAACGCTCTTCTATCCCGGCAGTCCTGCGGAGGGAGTCCCCTACACGTGGCCCATCGTCATTCAACCCACAACACACGGCTTCACCATGGCCTCCGACGGAGGGTTCGGTCCGTTCTATGAAGGAGAAAAGGCGGCGGTCCTCTTCTCGACGACGTTCGATCCGACGCCGGCTCCGGGTGTGTGGATCGAGTTGCTGGACGAAAACGGGAACAGAATTGTCGAGAGAAACGGTGCTTTGGGTGGAGGGGGGACGCAGACGGCGGGGGCGGCAACCATCGATATGGGGGAGGCTCACCCGGGATCGAACATGCGGCTCTGGCTGAGCTGGAACGGGGACGAGGACTTTACCGGCAAGGTGACCTATCCCGTGCGGGTCATGCCGCTGGATCCTCCGGCGATCTCCGGCAACACCGGACCGTTCCGTCAGTCGGTCGCCCCCGGATCGATGGTTGCAAACAACACGTTCCGGATCAACAGCTATCTGAACAACGTCTCCTTCACCGCGAAGTTCTACGATACGAGCTGGGTGGAGATCGGGACCGCGCCGATCACGAAGGTGAACGACACAACGTGGCACGCCACCTACGACATGGCCTTGCTGGAGCCTCCCTACACCCACATGCTCGTCAGCACGTTCACCGGATCGAACCCGGTCCCGGCCCGCATCGACACGATCGACATCACGATCACGCCGACCCGTCCTTCGTGGTTCAGCGACAAGAGCGTCGCCTTCTCAAACGTGACCGAGCAGGGGGATATGGTGACCTTTACGGTGAAGGCCTCGATTGCCCGGAGCAAGTCAAAAGGGAAACAGGCCGGGGCGATCGCTCTGGAGACGCTCGAGACGCAGTTGCCGACCGAGTATCCTCTGTTCGGATCGGAGCTTCTGATCACCGACTACCCGCAGGTGACCGCCGATCTTGCCTACGACATCAGCACCGACAGTCTCTGGCTCCGCTCTTCTGCGAAGCTCGACGGAAAGTCGAATTTCTACGGGGCGGACGTCACCTGGGCAAATACGAAAGTGACTGCGGAGATAGATGAGGAGAAGAATATCCTGGTACAGACCGGAACCACCTGGTCGCTGAACGTGCCGGGTCCGCTCCTGCCGGGCAAATCCCTGTCGTCCGGAAAATTCAGCATTACCAAGTGGGCAAAAGGTGAGCAGGCTCTCTCCAGCGTCGCGCCGGTGGCCCCCTATATCAGCGTGAAGCCGACGCTGACGTTTGCCGGAGGATC
>CAMLOB010000377.1 GCA_946481475.1 uncultured Chlorobiota bacterium
CTACACTCACATACTCCTACACCCCCGCACTCTCTCATGTACACACGCTCACGCACTCTTCCATTCTTCCAATCCCCCTCCCACAAATTCATCATCGACAAGATCGGGATAGAGAGCGATCACCCGATCGATCTCCTCCTGCTGTCCGGGTGAAAGCGTTTCGGAGGGATCGAGCGTGTTCATGCTTTCGATCAAACCTTGTTTGTACAGAACGTAGTGGATCCCGGGAATGCATCCGGCATAGTTGTGTGCGGCATCGAAGATCGCTCCGTTCATCTCGGTTACCTGAAGGGCGATCCGCAACACCTCCTCCGGAACCGTCCCGAACTCACGCCACGTCCGAATCTTCTCCAGCAATTCAACCGCCCGCTTCGTCCAGACCGCCCAGTGGCCGAGGAGACCGCCGACGAACCGGAGCGACGGTCCTTCGGGAGACCGGTATTCGGTCAGGAGATCGTGGACGATCGCATCATCGTTGCCGGTATACAGAGCGATCTCCTCCCCCCGCCCCGATTCGGCAACGCCCCGCAGCACGTCGAGCGTCGCATATCTGTTGAAGGGGGCGACCTTGATCGCCGCCACATTTTCGATCCGGCAGAACTCCCGCCAGAACGAACGTGAGAGAAGACGTCCCCCGACCGCCGGCTGCAGGTAGAAGCCGAACAGGGGTATCTCGGCGGCAACTGTGCGGGCATGAGCGATCAGCTCTTCATCCGTCGCGTCGGGCAAAGAGGCAAGAGAGAGAAGTCCCAGATGATAACCGAGACCGCGGGCAAGCCGGGCCTCGCCGACGGCCTGATCGGTCTTGCCGACAACTCCGGCCACCAGCAGCGTCTCCCGTCCGGTCCGTCCATCCTCTTCCCGGACCGTCTGTGCGGCAAGTTCCAGAACCGGAACAAAAAGATCGTGCTCCGGATTGCGGACGGCGAACTGCGTGGTATGAACACCAACCGCTACACCTCCCACGCCCGCCGCGTGATAGTATCGGGTCAGAGCACGCTGGCTCTGCGCGTCGAACCGGCGTTCGGCATCGAGCGCAAGGGGATGAGCCGGAATAACGAGACCGGAACGGAGTCGTTCGGCGACGCGGAGCGGAAGCTGAGGGAGCGATGACATTATTCCTGTTCCCCTTCCTCGATCACTCCCTCCTCCTCTTCGTCTCCGTTCCAGATAATTTCCGGTCTCTTCCTTTCGGGAAGTTCAAGGGCATCATTCCAGTTCGGGAAAAGCATGGGGAGAAGCGTCTCCATATTATCCGAACTGTTGACGAACGTCCAGGTGGCACCGGAATCGGATGAGACGGCGATCATGTAGGATTCGACCTTCACCTGCATTTCCATCATACTCATCGAAAGTCCCGTAGGGATCACCGCGTGCAGTTCATCCCCCGCAACCACATGAGGTGTCGGCACTCCCACCCAGCCGGAATCAATCGATGCCCCCTCGGCCTTGAGGTTCTCCATCGTCTCTTCAAGAAATTCGATGCCGGACTTCTCCGGTCCGGCAAGTTCGTCCAGAAATTCAAGGAGAGGAGGATAGATATACGAGGCAAGCGTCTCGTACTCCCCCTCGACCGTGGCCTGCATCGTCGCCTCGGCCGCAGACCGGATCGCCTCACTGAAATCCTGTCCGTTGAGAGAGAGGGAGAGAAGAGGGAAGAAAGCCGTAAGGGAAATGACCCGGAAGATTTTCATTGTCATCGATATTCGTTTGCAAACTGATTGTTTGATTACAGCGTTCGCAAAATAGAAAACGCCGCCGGAAGCATCACCCCGGCGGCGTCGGTTCAAACGGTAGGCCTCTCTACTGCACGACAACTCTCTGTACGGCAGTCTCACCACGATCGGTCCGAACCGCCACCAGATAGGTTCCGGCGTCAATCCCCTCAAGACTCAGTCTTGCCTGATGTTCCCCTTCCCGTTCCGGTCGCTCGGCCAGGAGTTCGCGGATGAACCGTCCGGAGAGATCATGCAGCGTCACGCCAACGCTCCGCGACTCGGCAAGTCGGAACCGGAGATTGATCTCCTCACCGGCACGAGCCGGATTCGGAGCGACGACCGAGGCGACAACCGCCCCGGAACTTGAACGGCAGAAGCCCAGAATCGTCTCCCCCGCAATCCGGTTGCAGACCTCGAAACTCGGCAAACCCTCAGCCTCGACCGACGAGATGACGTCAAGCTCACGCCGCAGCCGCTCGCGATATCTGTCCGGCAACGCGTTGATGAATTCCGGGGTCGGCACATACCAGAGGAGCAGCTCCCCTCCCCGGTTCTGTCCGGCCTCTTCCACATACTCATCGCTCTTCAACATCACACGGACCGGAACGAGCCGGTTCAGACTGCTCAGATGAGCCATCGTCTCCTCTTCAATCCTATTATCCCACATATACATCGCCTGAACTTCCTCTGTGAGATTGTCTTGCGCTTCTCCCAGATTCTGAAGGACGGATGCTTTCGTAGTGAAGAGCATGAACAGTCCGCTCTTTGAACTGCTGTCCCGCCCATCGATCCAGCGGTTGGAGACAAGCACCGGTTTGTTGACGATTGCATTGTTCGGCACCGACGGCCTCGGCTCGAAATCCAGACGGAACGTATCGATACGGACTTTGAACTGAACCTGGATTGCGGAGCTGTCCACGGCATACCCGAGCGAATCGAGGAACGCACGCATTCCCTCCCCCCGGATATAAGCCGGCTGCTCCATCGTGAGCAGGAACCCGGCTCCGTTCTCATCTTCAAGAACATCGAGGCGGGCCAGCTCTTCCGGCTTCAGGTCAAGCATCGTCACCCCTTGAATATCACGAGACCGGTCCAGATGCCACAGGTCGGGAAAGTCGGAGGAGTGCTTGAAGACCATCGTTCCCGGCAACAGCTTGATGGTGTTGTGCGGATTCGACAGGGCACGCGACGAATTCGGATCACGGGATGCGTTCCGGTCGTGCAATCTGCGATCCGCGGCACGCTCCATACGGTCTTTCTTCGCTCTGATGCGTCGGCTGTAGCGGGTCGGCAGGGCATCGAGCAACTCCGGCGTCGGCATATACCAGAGGTACAGGTGCTGCCGTTCCCGGCTTCCGTCCTCCCTTCTGACCATCCGGGAGACGGGAATCACCACCAGTTTGCCCAGCACATCGATGTCGGTTGCGTTACTCGTATCCGGATAGCGCTCGGTCATCCGATTCAACTGGTTGCCCAACGCGGATTGCTCAGCCGGTGTCAGCCGCTTCGCCGCTTCGTCTCCGTACTGCACGGTCGAGCGTTTTCTCTCTTCATCCATTACAGCGACGGCAACCGGAGCAAAGGGGAAGCGTTCATCGACCGGTCCGAGCTGTACGCCGTCAATCCCGGATGCGGCTCCGAGCGTAATCCGTGTGCGATAGTGCAGCCGGATGCTGTCCGACTCCAGAACGTATCCCAGACGCTCGATTGCCGGGCGTTGATCCGAAGGGATGAGATCAACCGGGATCATCTCCTCCTGTTCGATCTCTACCTTGTCTTCGGAAAGAATAATACCGAGGCGGAGAAGTTCTTCCGTCGTCAGGTGACGGAGATGGAATCCGGGCACGGGGACCGGATCGCGGTCTTCTTCTCCCTCAGGATCTCCCTGCTCCTCTTTCCCTCGCCGCTCCGGTTTCTTCCCCGTCATCATGGGTCCGGTCAGCTTCGATCTCTCCTCTCCGTTCTCCGGTATCTGCATCCGTGCGGTTTCCGTATCCGCCATTGCTGAGGGAGACGTACGTTCGACGGCCTTCTCTCCTGCGGTTGTCGTGTCGGTTTCCGAGCCGACGACCCAGAGGAGAGCCGCCGTCATTGCGACAAGAATTCCTGTTATTGTCATGATGGTTGTTGTCCCTGATTGTGTGTGGTGGCGACCGGAGTGAGGAAGACCGGCAGAAGAAGTCTCCAGCATTTCCACGAGTTCCTGCCGTTCCAGCAGTGGACGCACCGGCGGATGTTCCCGCACGGTCGTCATCATCTCATCCAGATGTTTGGCTTTCTTCTTCATAATGGTTTCACTCCGATCGAACAGATTTCCGTATCACCCACCGCCGAATCGTCAGGGCGCGCTTCCCGGCGCTTTGCTGCGGGCTGTTCCGAACGCTTCACATCGTCGACTCCGAGGAGTTCGGCCAGTCTCTTCCGTCCGCGGAAGATCCGGACCTTCACGCTCGTCAGCGTCCCCCCCTGGATTTCCCGAATCTCTTTCATCGGCACTCCCATGATCTCGAAGAGGACGACCGCCTCACGCTGTTTCTCCGGCAATCGTGCCAGAGCGGCATGGACAGCCGTTATGTCGGCTGCCGCGTCCGGAGGCAATCCCGGATCGAGCAGGCTCTTCAGCCTCTCGTCGTCCACCCGTTCCATCCTTCGTTCCATCTTCACCTCTCTGCGGTGAACCCGCGTTGCAATGGTGAAGAGGAAACTCAGGAAGGCTTCGGGAGACCGAAGCGAGTCGAACCGTTCATAGGCGATCAGGACCGTCTCGGCAACGACATCCCGTCCCTTCTCCCGCTCGCCGGTGACCGCAAGGGCAAACCGTTCCAGACTCGGCTGGACCGGCTCGAAGAGAGCCAGAAATCGCTGCTGTTTTTCGTGTGATGCATTCATCGGGCTGTTCCGGAATCAGCAATGTGCTGCGTTCGGGAGGTAAGTGGAAGAGGGGGGAGAAAGGTTACATTCGAGAGTTCGTGGAGTTCGTAGAGTTGCGAGTTCATAGCGTGATTGGTGGTCCTTTGTGCTTCCGCCGTGGCGCATGTCCTGGTGGTACATCTGCCCGCAGGCAGGAATGACCACAAAGGCATCCGCCGTGGCGGAG
>CAMLOB010000378.1 GCA_946481475.1 uncultured Chlorobiota bacterium
GTTTCGGGGCAAACGTGACGATCATGGACAACAATCTCTACCGTCTCCGCTATCTCGACGATGTGATGCCGAAGAACATCGACACGATGATGTCGACGCCCCACGCAATCCGCGAGGCGATTCGCGAGGCCGACCTGGTGATCGGTGCGGTGCTGATCCCGGGAGCAAAGGCTCCGTGGCTGATCACGCGAGAGATGCTCTCGGAGATGAAGCCGGGCTCGGTGATCGTCGACGTCTCGGTCGATCAGGGAGGATGCGTCGAGACCTCGAAGCCGACGACGCACGCCGATCCGGTCTACGAAGTCGACGGCATCGTCCACTACGGCGTCGCCAACATGCCGGGAGCGGTCCCCTTCACCTCGACCATCGGTCTGACGAATGCCACCCTCCCCTACATGCTGAAGCTTGCAAACCTCGGCTACGAAGTCGCCCTCCGCGACGACGCCGGACTCCGCGAGGGTCTGAACATCCTCGGCGGTACCGTCACCTACAGAGGGGTCGCCGAGGCGTTCGATCTGGAGTACGTCCCGGTCGACACGGCGCTGGGGATTACCGAGGCGATCGGGTAGTTACGGAGGAGAGTTGAGGCGTGAGTTTTGGGTTATCAGCAGTGAGCTATGAGTTATCAGCAGTCAGCTTTGAGCTATCAGCAGTCAGCTTTAGGCAGTGAGCGTGAGTTGTCAGCAGTCAGCGTTGAGTCTTGAGCAGTGAACTTTGAGCTATCGGCAGGGATTTTGGGGAAAGGAGTTGGAGGTAGCGAAGGATGGGGGAAGAAGTGGAGAAAAGGACATCGGCAAACACCATTATTCCCCCCCTCAAAGCCGAATACCGCACACGACTAAACAGCTCATTGCTCATAGCTGATAGCTCACGGCTCAAAGCTCATAGCTGATAGCTCACGGCTCAAAGCTCATTGCTCACGGCTCAAAGCTGACTACCCCGAACACATGAACATGAACAAAGCAAACCACAACCATGGGAATAACGCGATTTGATGAACTCCCCGACCACGCCCGCCTCTGGGCCTTTGTGTCGGGAAAAGACCTTGATGAAACGGAACGGAATGCAGTGGAATCGGCCGTCCGGGAATTTCTCGGCGGCTGGGCCGCGCACGGAGCGGACCTGACGGCAGCGGCCGAAATCCTCCACAACCGTTTTCTTCTGGTCGGAGTCGATCAGGATCTGACGGCCCCTTCGGGGTGCTCGATCGATGCGATGACGAGATTTCTTCGTGAACTCGGAGGGAAAACCGGTATCGATTTCCTCGATGCTCCGAACTGTTCCTTCCGGAAAGGAGAAGAGATTCGCTCGGTCGATCGGGGAACGTTCCGTCAACTGGCCGAGGAAGGAGAGGTTGACGCCGAGACGATCGTCTTCGATCTGACCGTTCCGACCGTCGGAGATGTCCGGGCCGGAAAGTTCGAGACGGCGGCCGACGGAACCTGGTACGCCAAAGCCTTCCCCCTGGCCGAGCCGACACGCTGACGCTTCGTGATTCTTTGTGCTCTTGGTGCCTTGGTGGTGAAGTTTCGGCAAGGCGGGACTTTACCACCAAGACATCCGCCGCCGCGGAGGCACCGAGAATCACAAAGGTTCAGGCTTTCAGCTTCTCCCCGAAGGTCTTCATGAACTTCCGGACCTTCGGGCCGATCACCGCCATGCAGTAGGGCTGGTTCGGGTTGGTGTCGAAGTAGTTCATGTGATAGTCCTCCGCCGGGTAGAACGTATCGAGCGGACTGATTTCGGTGATGATCGGATCGGACCAGAGATCGCCGGCATCAACTTCGGCTTTCTTCCTTTCTGCAATCTCCTTCTGCCGGTCATCCAGATAGAAGATCACCGACCGGTACTGCGTGCCGACGTCGGCCCCCTGCCTGTTCGGCGTGGTGGGATCATGCGTGTGGAAGAAGACCTCCAGAATATCCTCGTAGGAGATCACCTCCGGATCGAACGTCACCTGCACCACCTCGGCATGTCCGGTAGTGCCGGAGCAGACATCCCGATAGGTCGGGTTCGCGGTTTTCCCTCCAGCATAACCTGAAACCGCGGAGACCACTCCGTTCAACCGCAGCATAATCGCCTCGACGCACCAGAAACACCCGCCGCCGAGGACCGCCTGTTCGTAGTTGTTCATATTCTTTGCTGAGTCACTGTTCGGTATCAACGTTTTCTCAGGAGAATCAACCGTTCGGAATCGATCGAAGTTTCCGTCACTGCGCGGACTTCGTAGACACCCTCCGGCAACCCCGAGAGGCTGAGAAGATAATCATGTTTTCCCTGTCGCGTATCGAAGGTCAGACGTTTGACTTCCCTGCCGCGGAGATCAAAGAACAGAATATCGACATACCCCTCATGGTGTCGCGTCTCCAGTGTGATAACGGCCTCTGCAAATGTCGGATTGGGGGAGATCCCGTGGATACGAACTCCGGCGAGGAACTCCTCTTCAATCTCCGGCAGATTCGGCGGGGTCTGCGCGCTGTCGATCACGATAACCTCCCCCTCCTCGGTCCGGAACCACTTCGGCATCTTCCAGAAGGTTCCGAACAGATCCATTCCGTCACCGGATGAAGAATCCTCCCAAATCACAAACAGCGTATCGTGCCGCAGGAAGCCAAGCGGATTGGCGGTCTTTCCTGTCCCGTGACTGATTCTGAAATTCCTGAGCGGAATACCTTCATCCGATCGCAGGACATTGTAGTAGCGATCATAGACCGTCCCCCGAACCCCGTCCGGACCTCCACTGATAACAATCCTGATCCGCTGCGGCGTGACGATGTGGATGGTATCGGAGAGGTTCGATTCCCGCCACTGAAGATCGTCGGCACAGGTATCAATCGTCGTACTGTAGAGTTCCGAGTAACACCGGCAGATCACCTTTCCGGCCGTCGTGTCGTATTTCACGCAGACCGTGTCCTCACTTGTTCCGATGCTTCGGATTCTGTAGTTGACGCGGTATTGTCGGGGAACGATATCAGCCGCCAGTATCGTGGTATCCTTCGGCATATTCCAGATAACCCGGACGGCCGATTGATTTGCCACGCCGATTCTGCGGATGTCAGGACGGGGAGGTCGGATAAATTTATTCTCAAAACGATCCTTTCCCACGAGATTGTAGCCGTGACTGCTTGTGCTGGATCCTACATCGGTTGAGCCGTGGAGGTCATAGCTCACATATCCCCACAGAACAATTCTGACGACGTTGGGCTCCAGATAACTGATAGATGAAACGCCATATCCGACACCTTGACGGGTTGCCGACTCCGGCCAGCTGATTGCCCCCACAAGCGTATAGATCAACGTCGTATCCTGAAGATTTGACGGATCGAAATAAAGTCGGTGCGAGAGGATATAGACGGGAAGCCCACCGAACCCCAGACTGGTAAACTCCAGAAACCAACCGGTACTGTCAAGCATCAACGCATGAATGTTCTGTTCCCCGAGAATTGATGACAGATCAATCGTGCTGTCCGGCGTTTCGTTATAGTATGAACTGTAGAACTGCATCTCTTTCCTCTGCAGGACTACCAGTGAAGTGTCTCCCGTATGATAATGTGGAACATCGAAGCGACCGGTCGGTATCTTCCGTACATCAAGCGAGCCGTCCGGCTTGAACACCACAACCTCCCTGTTTTTCAGGTGGATGAATAACGAGCCCCCGGGCATTGTATAGATTTCACTGCCGGTAATTGGTGAATCTCCCAGCTTTTTCCAGACTCCATCGACAGTTCCGTCGTCCCGGAACGCCAGGACGTAGGAGGATTCTGTAGTTTGCTCCTTCTCGTTCCAGAACATGATCGTCTTTTCTTCCGTCTTCCAACTTCCCACAAAAGCGGATACGACACCTCCAGCACGAAGAAGCGTTTCCTCTCCTGCCGGACTTCCGGATTTCAACACCACCTGACCGTACAGCCCCTCTCCTCCGATCCTTCCATCATTCCAGACGACGAGGAATCGATCTTCGAGCGGGAGAATACCAACGGCACTGGAAGGACGCGCTTCAGGACTGGTCAGTTTGAACTGCTGACCATTGATGTGAGCAATCAGGATATTAACGACTTCTCTATTCGGAGCATATCCGGTCGTCCCCCAGACGACCAGTCGTGCCGTTGAATCGAGTTCCCATGCGGTGTGTATAGAGATATCCCCTGACAACCTGTAGGTGTACGGATCTTTAGAGATCAGATAATCACCCGATGTCTGCGCATGCAGGCTCGCGAAGGTGAAGCAGACAAGAAAAAGGAGGACTCCCCATCCTTTGGTAGAAAACGCTATCGCGATATTCTTCATCATAACTCTTGCTCAAAACAGCTACAACACCTATGAATCATTTGGGATCAACTGCCCCGGATTTTTCTTTACTCCTGCTGAACAATCAATCGTGCAGAATCGATGGAAATATCCGTCTTTACCTGCACTTCATAAACCCCGCCGGACAGACCGGAAAGGTCAAGAGGAAAGGCATGTTGCCCTCTCTCGACAAAGCGCGTCAATCGCTTGACCTCACGTCCGAGCTGGTCGAAAAAGGAAACCTTGACATATCCTTCATGGTACCGCATCTCAAGTGCAAGCCTTGCACTGCCGACTACAGGGTTCGGTGTAATGCTTATAATCTTCGCTCCCGTAAAAAAGTCCCAAGAAGGTTGCGGCTGCACCGTCGGGAGGAGTGCGGTATCGAGAACAAGAATCTCTCCCCGCTCGGTCATCACACGTTTCGGCAACTTCCACCATGTCCCGTAAATATCGGAGCCGCCGACCAGCGTATGGTCTTCCCAGACTGCGAAGAGCGTGTCGTTTCTGACAACA
>CAMLOB010000379.1 GCA_946481475.1 uncultured Chlorobiota bacterium
AACGTATCGAGCAACACCACCATGTCGCGGGATTCGTAGACACCGAAGCTGACGTGTTCACCGGTAGAGAGCCCATGACCGCGATGATCGACCAGCACAACCCGGTACCCTGTCCGGCAACCCACCGACCGAACTCCAGTTGCGACAGCTTGTTGTCCCGATGGCCGTGCAGCAGCAGAATAGTTCCGCGAGGTTCCGGTTGGTCGGGATTGATGACAAAGGACGAAAGCGAAACGTCCGGAGGACCGGCGTGAACCCGCAGATGGAGATCGACGCCGAGCCGGGCAAGTTCTTCCGGACCGGGATCCTGCGTCGTATCGATTTCGCTCCAGCCGTTCGGCGCGCTCACCATCAGTTGAGGAAGAAGCAGAGGGAGGAGAAGGATAAGTCCGCCCCAGAAAATCAGGAGAAGGCCCAGAATGCGAATGGTGCGAGTGAGGTACTTCTTCATGACAGATAAACATATTGAGAGAGGGTTCGGTCGGAGTTACCCGTTCCTCGGTTCCCAGATCCCGGTCAGCACGCAGTCCCACGGGAACTTGAACTCATCGGCCGGATCGTACGGATGGGTTTGCAGGTTCACAACGATCGTCTCCGGCTGCGAGAGGGCTTTCCAGCCGTGCATCACGCCGGGAGGAATCAACAGAAGTGCGGGGCGCTGCATGCCCATGATAAAGCTGTTGACGTGACCGAATGTGGGAGACTCTTCCCGAACGTCGACGCAGACGACCTGGAGTTTGCCGCGGGTGACGGTGAACTGATCGGTGTGGATCGCATGGAGGTGCCAGCACTTCGTCACACCGTAATCGGTCGCCGACTGGTAGACATGTTGCGGCACGGCAAGTCCTTCCCGCTCCACCCAGGGGAGAGACCAGAGTTCGATCACGTCTCCCCGGCCATCGACCACCGGCCGCAGTTCCTTCCGCTTCACTCCCTCGATTGTCGGACCATTTGCAGAGGAATGCTCGACAAATGGAATGCGTTGTATATCATCGATTGTCAAATCCATAACCGGCGACTTCAAATCCATGACTTCAGATACGATGGAATGTTTCGACTGATCATGGAATATACCAGAGGCCGATGGAATCGCCAGCGGAACTTCGAAGAGGATCTCCCCGGAAACGTAGCGGAAGGGACAGATTACGTACTTTTGTTCAGTAGGATCAGCATTCAATTATTTGGCATTTCTTTGACTGAACGGAGGAAAACAGCATGTCCGCACACGATACGGCCCTGACCGGTTTCGACACGTCCCTGAGCGAAGAGCAGATTGCCGTCCGCGATCTTGCCCGGGACTTTGCCGAACGGGAAATCCGCCCGGTGGTGATGGCGTACGACGAATCGCAGGAGTTCCCGACGGAGATCTTTGGAAAGATGGCCGAGCTTGGATTTCTCGGCGTGATGGTGCCGACCGAGTACGACGGGGCCGGACTCGGTTCGATCGAGTTCTCGTTGATTGTTGAGGAGATCGCCCGGGTCGATCCTTCGGTTGCGCTCGGCGTCGCCGCTCACAACGGACTCTGTACGGGCCACATCCTGGCCTTCGGTTCCGATGCATTGAAGGAAGAATACGTCCGGCGACTTGCCGTCGGCGAGACGATGGGAGCCTGGGGACTGACCGAGCCGGGTTCCGGTTCGGATGCCGGAGGGATGCTGACCACAGCACGGCGCGACGGTGATGACTGGATTGTGAACGGTTCGAAGAACTTCATCACGCACGGCACGGTCGGGGAAATCGCCGTGATCATCGCAATGACTGATCCCGATCTTCCTCCCGGCAAAGGAGCTTCGGCATTTGTCCTCGATAAATCGATGGACGGCTTCTACGCCTCGAAGAAAGAGAACAAGCTCGGCATGCGCTGCTCCGATACGTCCAGTCTGGTAATGGAAGATGTTCGCGTTCCGGGAAAGAATCTCATCGGGAACGAAGGGGAAGGATTCAGGCAGGCATTGAAGATACTTGACGGCGGACGGATCTCCATTGCAGCCCTTTCGGTCGGACTTGCCCAGGGAGCGCTCGACGCGGCACTGAAGTATGCAGGGGAGCGACGTCAGTTCGGCAGTCCGCTCGCCTCCTATCAGGCGATCCAGTTCAAGCTGGCGAAGATGGCAACCGATATAGCGGCTTCCCGTCTGCTGACGCACCGGGCCGCCTTCCTGCGGGATAGTGGTCAGGACTATTCCTTGGCCGCCTCCCAGGCAAAGCTCTTCGCGAGCGAGACCGCCGTCAGGTGTGCCGAGGAGGCCGTGCAGATTCACGGCGGGTACGGTTATATCAAGGAATATCCGGTCGAGAAATACTATCGCGACGCGAAGCTGCTGACGATCGGCGAGGGGACATCAGAAATTCAGAAGCTGGTGATCTCACGTCACATTCTCGGATCGTAGAAGTCCTCAGGAAAGCCCGAATGCTTTCCGGTAAACATTCTCAGGAATCAAACAAGCAAATTATTTGTTCTGACAGGTTGTTACGTCCAGCAAAGCAACTGAAATCGTACCTCGGGTGTTAGTTGTACTGAGTGGTACCTATGTCCAAATCTGAAGTGAGGAAGGAAAAGATGGATTTAAGCCTGCAGATTGAAGAACTCTTTCGGCGGGACCGGCATAAATTCGTCGGATATATCCGCGAACGGGTCCGTTCGAAGGAGGAGGCCGAAGACATCCTGCAAGATGTCTTCGCGAACGTTCTTGCGGCGGCTCAGGGCGTAACCGAACCGATAGAAAACCTCGGCGCCTGGGTCTTCACCGCCGTCCGCAACCGCATCATCGATTCATACCGGAAGAAGCGCCCGCAAAGCTTCACCGATACGGTCTACAGCGACGACGACGGCGACATCGCCGCCTTTGAAAATTTTCTGAGCGACGTGACGCTCAGTCCGGAACGAAACCTGGTGGCCCGCACAATCCGCGAGGCGATCATGGAGGCACTTGAAGAACTTCCGCCGGAACAGAAATACGCCTTCGTCAAAAATGAGTTCGAAGGGGTCAGTTTCCGCGAGATGTCGGAGGAGACCGGAGAGAATATCAACACACTTCTCGCCCGGAAACGCTACGCGGTTCTCTACATGAGAAAACGCCTGAAAGAATTGTATAACGCCTTGCAAGATTAGATTTTGCGGTCCGTCAAGGGGGGAGTACTTTTTTCACGACATGCAGAAAATGAAGTAGCCTCTACGTGGAGGAATGAGACGGACAGCGAATCAAACCGCACCAAAAGCGCTACGCTATCTCATCGGCGCAAGCATACTTCTGCTTGCGCTGATGTTGTTTTCGGAACTCTCTTGCTCTATCCTCGGCCTTTGCACCAACTGGTTTCCCCTGGCGCATCTCCTCGGTTTCTGGGAAGTCATGGGCATTTCCACTGCGGTTCTCTTCTCCTCCCTCGCGATTCATTCATTGCGCCGCAGTCGGATCTCCCGCGCATCTTCTGCGGCTCCCCTCTTTCCTCCGGATGACCTCGAACCGGATACCGGAGAATACAGGGCGGTTCGGAACGACCCCGGCTCTCTGCGCCGACGTGAGGGATGGCGTCCGCTGATAAAACAGCTTTCGGATGAGGAGAAGCAACGCCTGAAGTTGCTGATGGAAGAGCGATGCTTCGGTCCCGGTTCCCTCTCGGGAAGCAACAAAAACAATCCGGCCGAATAGCTCTCCCCTTCTACTCCGTCACAGCCTCTTCCGCCGCATCCGGCGAGTCCCCTCCGGCAATCTGCTCTCCCAGAACCGTTTCCAGTATCTCCAGTGTGCTCTTTTTATCTCCCAGATAGAGAGCAATCACCTTGCTCTGCCTGAAGAAGTGCGGAGTCTTGGTTTCGTTCAGCTTTTTCCCGCCGATACTGGTCCCGTCCGGACTGATACTCTTCTCAAAAGCATCGGCCTCCTCCTGTTCGGCGAACTCCAGAACGTAGACAGGGCTGCCGTTGATTTTCAATCCGCGCGCCGGTCGGTTGAAGTAGGGTTTCTCCACTTCCGGACCGATCTCGGCACGATATCCGGAAGCGGTGAAAAGCTGGTAGACGCCGTAAGTGATCGACTGCACATCCAGCCCTTCCCCCTCTCCATAATCCAGATCCCGTTCCGGCGAATCCTCGCAACCGGGAAAGCCGCACCCGGCACAGCAGAATGTGAGAACCAGTCCCAGCAGAATTGATCTTATGCTATCCATACCGTCTTGATGTTGACAAATTCCCGGATACCGAACTCCCCAAGCTCCCGTCCGACACCACTTCTCTTGACTCCGCCGAACGGAAGGCGAGGATCGGATTTCACCATCCCGTTGATAAAGACCGATCCGGTCTCGATCTCACGAACCAGCCGTTCCCGCTCCACCTCATCGTTCGTCCAGGCCGAAGCCCCAAGCCCGAAACGGGAGTTGTTCGCCGTCGAGAGCGCCTCCTCAAGGCTTCCCACACGAACCAGCGCGGCAACCGGACCGAACGTCTCCTGATCGAACGCCGCCATGCCGGGCCGGACATCGGCCAGAACGGTCGGCTCGAAAAAGAACCCCTTTCCCTCCATCTTCTTCCCTCCGGCAAGGACCTTCGCCCCCTTCTCCACCGAGGCATCGACCTGCTCCTGCAAGTCGTCGGCAAACTCTTTGCGCGCCATCGGTCCGATATCGGTCTTCTCGTCAAGAGGATCTCCTACTTTCAACTCCTTGAACTTCCGAACGAACCGCTCGGTAAATTCATCGGCGATCTCCTCGTGCAGAATAAAACGCTTTGCGGCGATACAGCTCTGTCCGTTGTTGATTGTCCGGGCGGTGACCGCCGTCGCGACGA
>CAMLOB010000380.1 GCA_946481475.1 uncultured Chlorobiota bacterium
AGCGTACCGGACGGGTGTAGGGAGAGACTTCGGCAAACGTCCGGAAGCCGAGAGCATAGTGAGCCGCAAGCAGATCGGCGTAGATCGGATCGGCATGTTCGCGGATAAATGCAAGCCGGTCGAACGTGTCGAAATCGGAGTTCTCCTTCAGATAGTCGAGAGCGTCGTCGATCTGCGATTCAAGCTGTGAGGCCAGCGAAGGGGAAGCCTGTTCGAGATCGGCGAAGTAAAGGCGGAACCCGTCCTCAACTCCACGCAACGCAGATTCGGCTTCGGGAATCGAATTTGCGAGAGCCGGAGAATCGAATCCGGTCAGTCCGAGGAGTGCGATCCGCAGAATCTCCTCCCGCATCCCCTCGAAAAGATAACGGTCGGTGATCGCTACCCGCTCGGCAAACGTCCGCATGGTCCCGACACGATAGCGGAGTCGTTCGCCCAGTTCCAGCAATTCTCCTTTCTCCTGCAACGCATCTTCTCCGAACAGTATCTCCTCGATCACCTGAAACCCTTCAGGGCTGATAATCGACCGCTGCAGATCGCTTTCGTTCACCTTCTCCAGCGGTGCGCCGTTCAGACGGTTTTCCGCGTGGGAGTCGAAGTAGCCGACCAGGAATTCGATCCGCTTGAACTGCAATCGCGCATTGACGAAGGCGGCGGAGGCCCGGCGGAACGATTCGGAATCTTTATCAAGGTCTGCGAGAGCCTTGTTGAATTCCTCGACTGCCACCGTCAACGAATCAATCCCCTTCAGATAAAGAGCCCGCCCCTGATCCGTATGCGAAACGACTGACGGTTCGGGTCGGAAGGCTGTGAAGAGAACGAGCAGGAAAGAGAGAAAAATGAAGGGAGAAAATCGCAGTATCGTATTCGGTTTCATGTTCATAAATGGATGTGCATTCCAATTCTGAGTGTGGATCAAAGAAGGAGAGCCGGGATATCAAGCCCGGTCGTTCCGTTTTGCAATGGAGATGAGCCGAGAGTGCCCGTCTCCGGAACACCCTCGGCTCATCTATATCATCATCGTTTTCGGATTCCTGTTCAACAATGGGCTATTCAACGATCAGCTTTGCAACGTCACCCTCAATCGTCTGAACGTAGTAGGCTCCCGGCTGCAGGTCGGAGACGTCGAGCGTGGTAACGCCGGTTGCGACGCGGATCCGCTCGCCCCTGACGTTGTACAGGGCGACATCGGTCCGCTTCGAGAAGTTGAGCATGCCGACCGTCGGGTTCGGATAGACATGGAAGGAAGTCGGCTCGACGTTTACCGGATTCTCCACGCTGCTGAGATCGGCAAACCCGGTCAGCACGATCGTCGCCGACTTGTTGAACGGAGCCGGATTCGATCCGCTCGGATGCTGGATGTTCACGAAGTAGGACTTGCCGTCGGGCGTCGGACGGCCGCCGGTCGTCTCCGCTCCGTTCGGACCGATCAGCAGACGCTTCAGGTTGTCGACGGTCGGATATTCGATTGTCGGGTTGATCGCATAGATCTCGCAGATCGTCCGTCCGGCCGCCTCGGCCTCCGGGCTGACACGTCCGGCACTCCGGCCGTTCAGGTCCTCGTTGATGATCAGCCACTCCTCGCCGTCGATCGTCATCGTCACCAGACCGTCCGGGTTCGACAGGTTCTTTGAGGGGTCGGCGATGCCGTATCCTCCCTCGATGTAGGAGCGCATCCGGTTGGTCGCCGGATCGAACTCCAGTACCCGACCGTAGTAGTCTTCGTACTCGTAATCCTCCTTGCTGATCCGGACCCGCTCCAGATGCCGGGCCGGAGTCCCCCCCTGTGCCACGGCATTATCCCAGTTGAAGTTGTCGCGTCCCGTCTCCGTCATGTAAATCTTCCCGTTCGACTCCGTGATCCACTCCAACCGCACAAACAACGTCGCCCCGCGACCGATCGCCACCTCACGAATCACCAGCAACGAGTCGAACTCCATCGGCAACGCAAGCCACTCCCCTCCCTTTCCGTCCTCGCTCTGCTTGTATGCGTACAACTGTCCCTCCGTGTAGTCGTTCGCTCGCTCCGCCTCGAACTTGAAAAACACCCCGGGACTGTTGTCGTCCGACAAGTACACCGTCTTCCCGCCGTTGGTCACGTACGCCCCCTCATGCGAGAACCGACCCATCTTCCACACCTTCCGCACCGCTCGAGCATTCTCCGGATCCACCTCCACCATCCAGCCCATGTTCTCGTACCGCTTGATCACTCGCTCCTCTGCGTCATAGCTGATCGTCACGTCCGACGTGTCACGATAGCTCGCTCCTCCACGATAGAGATCCTCGATCGAGTTCGGCGGGAACTCCTCGGCCGTCAGCACGTGACCGTTCGGCATCTCCGCACCGCCGCAGTTGACGAACGTTCCGCCGACCGTCGAGAAGTCGACGTTGCGGAAGTCGCCGACGACCTGCCACTCTCCGCCGATGACCTGAACTTCAAAGACGGTCATACCGCCGCCGTCGCCGAAGGTGGAGTTCGAGTCGCTGAGTTCGTGGTTGACGATGAGATAGCCGTGGGTGCTCGATCCGTCGATCGGGATGTATCCGGTGAAGTCGTGGTTGCCCCGGGCCAGTCCCTGCTTCCCGTCGCCGGTCTTCACCATGCTCTCGTCCTGACGAAACAATACTTTATACTGGAATGGCAAGACGGGGACGTGCACCGTCTGTCCGGCAAAGCTCGTATCGATTTCCGGAAAGAGAGCCTTCTGTCCCCATGCGGTGTTGCCCACACCCGCAAGGAACAGCAGCAGAACAGAGTAGCGAAGCATCTTCATGAATATCGTCCTGTGAAATATGAATAGATAGAATGTGATGAAATCGGCCTCGGATGTCCGCTTCGGGGACTGCTTTCACTTCCGGAGCGGATCGGAAAATTCCTTGAAGAGGATACCGACAGGTTCGTTCCTCCCGACAGGGGCAAAAGTAGAGTCCCGACATTACCCTGATATTATGATGGTATTATCAATCGAACCTCGTATTATTACGATCGCACAACAGGCTGGTCGCCGATTCTCCCCGAACGGAATACGACTAACGTTTTTGATTGAACAGACACGATTCATCAGCACCATGGCAAGGCACACATCTTTCTTTTTCTCTCTTTTTTTCCTCTCCGCTCTTCTGCTGCTTCCAACGCTTCTCCCGGCACAGAACGCATGTACGATTACGGTAACGACGCTGAGCGGAACGGCAAAAACAACGAAGGGAGCGCTCGGGACCGGATCGTCCCTTGCAAAAGGGGATACGATCTATGTGGGAAGCGGATCGTTGCTGGAACTGAAGATCGGCGACGGGGCGACGGCAAGAATCGGGGCGGACTCCAAGGTCTACGTCGACGCATCTTTCTGCCCCGATCCCTCCACACACGCCGTCCGTCTGAAAGTGGTGACCGGTTCTCTCTGGGCAAAGGGGAGTCCGGCGGTGGAGAAGTTCCAGATCACCTCCGAACACTTTCTGGCAATGGTCGGCACAAGCACGATTGCGGTGAAATCACGTTATCTGGACACCACGTTCACGCTGACGCGGGAGAGACAGCGGGTGGAGACGCGGGACTGGTCAGATACGGTTGATGTCGGGTCCTACACGTTCCCCTTCGTCGGCTACGCATCGTCGATCTATGCCCTCGACGGCGAGCCGTTCCTGGTCCCGTGGGGAGGGAAAGGATCGGTTCTGGCAACAGGCATGCAGTCGACCTTCGGCTTCGATCAGTCTCATATTCCGAGCACGCCGAAGCAGATCGACCGGAGCGAACTCCTGTTCGACAAGGAAGGAACGTATATGAAGGGGAGCTGAGCCGTTGAGCCTCTTCCTGCCGCAGGGATCTGCAGAGGAAGATTCGGTTCAGCTCTTGCCCTCTGTCGGTTGCATGTTCAGACTTCCCCGCACTTTTCTGACAAGGGCGAAACATCCGAAAGAAAAGAACGGAGCGGCCAGGACATCGACGGTGTAGTGAACGTGCTGAATCAGGAGCATTGCTCCGAGCGCGATCGTCAGAACCAGAAAGAATATCCGATGGCTTCGCTTCCGGGCGGTCAGCACGAAGAGGAAGAGTGTGGCGGTATGTCCGGAGAAGAAGAGGTCGTTCGTCATCGCCCCTCCCGGTCCCAGACCGGCCACCGGATCGAGGAGAACGATCATCTCTTGCGGAGGTGCAAAGGGGGCCGTATACATTGCGACAATGCGGACCAGGAGGAGGAGGGCATAGGATTGCATCGTCAGCAGGAGTCGCGAGGGAGAGGAAAAGAGGGTGACGACGCCGAAGAGGAGTCCGCCATAGATCACCACAAAGATCGGCCAGGTCAGATCAAACGGCGAAAACACCCGAAGCACCGGATCGTCCAGCATCACGCCGGATCGCTCCTCCACCCACATGACGAACCGGGAGAAGAGGAAGGACGAAAGGGCAAGGATACAGAGCGTCACCGAAAGTTCCACTCTCCGTCCCTTCCATCCCTTCGCTTCGGCTCCGTTTTTCGTCGTCACGTTCTTCCGCATGAATCGATGGCCGGTTGTTGTGGAATTATCTGCTGTCGAACAATTGCAGGGAAGGGAATGCGAACAAACATCGTCCTTTTGGGAAACTTCTTCCCTTCAGCGCTTTCATCAAAGTACAAATAACCGAACGGAACGGACAGACTATGATCGGCCCGGAACAATCTCCTCCTCCTTTCAACTGGAACGCCTGGTATGAAGGGATCGGCGGACGAACCATCAGTATCGACGAAGTCAACGAGATGGTGTGGAAAATCCACCACGAGCAGCAACCCCGATTTT
>CAMLOB010000381.1 GCA_946481475.1 uncultured Chlorobiota bacterium
AGGGAAAGACCTGAAACCCGAGCTTGACCAGTTGACTGCACGCCTTCAGAAGTTCCTCCACATCCGGCAGGAGCGTCTCCTCCTCCCCGATCACCTCAACCTTCACGCGATCGGTCCCGAGCGCCTCACGGGCAAGCTCGGCCGTCAGCACGGCGTCGCGCGCGGTGTAGCATCCGGCGGTATTCGGCAGCAGATCGTACCGTTCCCGGTCGATATAGTCGAGAATCGACCCGGCCTCCTTTTCGGCAAGGTTCAGCCGGCGGATCGAGACGGTCACAAGCTCGGCACCGCCGGCCTCAAGCGCCTCGGACATGATTTTCGGATTCGGATAGCGACTCGTCCCGAGAATCAACCGCGAACGATACCGCTTCCCCGCAAGTTCAAACAGATCCTGTTCCATCAAAAACAAAAGAATAAAGACATCATTCCAGACCTCCTCTCTCATCCCCCCGTACCCCTTGACTTCACCCCCCCTGCATCGCCGTAATCACCTCCACCCGATCCCCCTCCTCCAGCTCCGTCCCCGTCCACTCCCCCCGACGCACCACCGCATCGTTCAAGGCGACGGCAATCCCCGGCTTCTCCGGATCGATCCCCTGCGCAATCAACAGATGAAGCAGGCTCCGGTCATGCAGTTCCACCGGTTGGCCGTTCAGACTGCACCGGATCGAACCGACCCGGCCTGAATTTCCCGATTCGTTCATCTATCGTTCCTTCAAGTATGTGACACGCAAGCAATTCCGCAGCAAGCGGGGCGAAGAGGATACCGTGACGGTAGTATCCGGAGGCAAGATACACCCCTTCGAGGGAAGACTCTCCGATCAGCGGAGCGTGATCCGGTGCTGCGGGGCGAAAGCCGACCGTCGATTCGATCAACGGAAGTTCGTAGAGAGCCGGCACCGTCTCCCAGGCGGCCCGGATCGTTTCGTAGAGAGGACCGATTCTGATTGCCCTGTCGAACCCACGATCCTCGCTGCTGGCTCCGACAACCAGCGTACCATCCGATTTCGGGGCGAAATAGACATCCGGAGTCCTGACGACGTGATCAAGCAGATGGAACTCCGATTGATCCAGTCGAATGATCTGTCCCTTCACCGGCCTGATCAACCGTGCAAGCTCCGGTGCCAGGGATTTCAGCAATCCGAACGAGGCGCCGGAGGCGATCACCAGCCGTCCGGCCGTCACCTGCAGCGTTGCCGACCGAACCAGCCATCCCTCCTTTCCTGGAAGCAGCTCCACATCACCGCATTCCTCATGCAGTTCCACTCCCTGTATCTCACAAATCCGGCGCAACGCCCGCAGAAGGGACCGGTTATCGACCTGATGGTCGTTTGCGGAGAAAAAGCCCTCCGACACGCTTGGTGAAAGGGAGGGTTCCAGTCGCCGGCACTCATAGCCGCTCAGATGTTCGGCTGAGAGTCCCAGTTCCCTCTGCTCATCGTGCAGATGCCGGATCATTCCGATATGGTCCCGCTCGACGGCCACGACCAGCGTCCCCTCGCGCCGGTAGTCGATGGAGATACCCGATTCGTCCTCGATCCGACCGGCATAATCTTCCCAGAACCGGAGCGATTCCCGTCCGAACTCCACGATCTCCCTCTCCTCAAGTCTGGCCTCGACCAGCGGGGCCAGCATACCGGCCGCAGCGGCACTTGTTCCGGCACCGATCTCCCCCCGGTCCAGCAGCAGGACATTTCCTCCGCGAGAGGCCAGAGCGCGGGCCACCGTCAATCCGGCAATTCCCCCTCCGATGACACATATATCAGGATCGGCAACAGGCATTTTTTTCCGTATGTTGGACGTGACCTTTCGGCAGTTTGAAGGTTCTTCTGTGGTGTCTTTCCCTTCGACACTGCACCATAGTTCCGAATATAGCCTCTGACGGGGCGCATCCCGTTAACTGTCTGTGTTCGGCACGCTTCGTTTCGATTATCCGTCATCGGGGATAAATTCCCGACAAAATCTATTCGGAGCCTTCGGCATCCCGGTCAACACTCTTGAAAGAAACTCAAAACAGGCAACGATCACTATGAATTCTCGTTATCCCGTCTCCCGACTTTTTTCCCTTCTTCTGCTCCCTTTCCTCTTTACCGCAGTGGGAAATTCCACCTCTTCGGCCCAGACTC
This sequence comes from uncultured Chlorobiota bacterium, assembly GCA_946481475.1. The sequence goes on from CAMLOB010000381.1 coordinate 2,127, forward strand.
CGGATCCGGAAAAAACCGCCGTTGCAGTCGACGAAGGGACGACCGTCAAAGGGCTGATCCGGGTAAAGATCAAGCGTGATCGATTCTTCGAGACCATCGGTCCGGAGTTTTTCGGCACCACCGGCCGGCTCCTCGGTGTGTCAAACGTTCGTCCCTGGCTGAACCGGGATCTGCTTCGCTACGCCGACAAAAGCTCCGCTCTTTACAAAAGCAACGGGAGGAGCTACGAATCCTGGGGGAACTCCCTTTCCCGCATCATGGTAATCGAGTACACCGCCGACGTCTCCCCGGCAACCGCCGCCCTTCACATCGCCGAACTTACCGACGTGGAATATGCCGAACCGGTCTGGGAACGTCGTCTGTGCTACACGCCGAACGACCCGGACGTACAGACCGGTAAGTTGTGGCATCTGGCGCAGATCAAGGCATATCAGGCGTGGGACATCCGCAAGGGGGACAGCACGATCCTCATCGGCATCACCGACACCGGGATTGAGCCGGACCACCGGGATCTGCGACAGGCGATCTGGTACAATCCGGGAGAGGCCGGAGAGAAGCGGAACAACGGCATCGACGATGACGGAAACGGACTGATCGACGACTGGCGCGGATACGACTTTGCCGGTGCCGACGGAAACAGTCCGGATAACGATCCCGACCCGGTTGTCGACTGGCACGGAACGCACGTGGCCGGAATCGCCGGCGCCACCGGCGACAACGACATCGGCGTCGCAGGGGTGGCCTACGGCGTCAAGCTGATGTCGATCAAGATCGCCGAGGACGGAGCCGACCCTCCGTTGCCGGGAGGTTTCGACGGCATCTTGTACGGGGCGTCGATGGGGGCGCGGGTCATCAACTGCAGTTGGGGGGGGACCGGCAAATCGATTGCCGAGCAGGAAGTGATCACCGCCGTCACGAAAAATCTCGGCGTTCTGGTGGTGGCCGCCGCCGGGAACAACAACAAGGAGCAACTTTTCTATCCGGCCTCCTATCGTCACGTCATCTCGGTGGCCGGGACAAAGCAGGACGACGGGAAGTGGAGCGGCAGCAACTATCAGTACCGGGTGGATCTGAGCGCTCCCGGCAACGCGATCAGATCGACGGTTTTCAACGACGGCTACGGCGACACCGGCGGCACATCGATGGCCACGCCGATGGTCTCCGCCGGTGCGGCCCTGCTTCTGCTGGCCGATCCTCTGCTCTCCCCTGAAGAGGTGGGAGAGATTCTCCGGGCAACCACCGATCCCCTTAGTCCCCTGGTAATCGCCGGCTACGAAAACAAACTGGGAACCGGACGCCTGAATCTGCAGAAGGCGTTAACGCAACGCGCGTCGATTGCCTCGGCACGAATGGTAAGCTATACCGCGGATGACGGAAACAGCGACGGCATCATCGATCCGGGAGAGACGGTTGTGCTGCGGGGGGTCGTCAGGAATATTCTGGCCGATGCCGACAACGTCAGTCTCACAGTTGAATCGGTCTTCCCCTTCTATCCGATTGAAGGAACCACCGTCGATTTCGGAGTCATGTCCTCCGGACAACAGATGACGACGCCGGGAGATAAACTGAGAATACAAATTCCCCCCACGGCCGCTCCGGACACCCGGCTTCGGCTGAAAGTCACGGTCACCACCGAGGACAGATCGAACGTCGAGTTTGTGGAACTGATCGTCTTCCCCACGTGGCAGACAACATCGCTGAACAGCATCACCTCCACATTCAACAGCGTCGGGAACATCGCATACAACGGCACGAACCGGAACGAGGGGGAAGGGTTTTATTTCGGTTCGAAGGGGAGTCTTCTGTGGCATGCCGGGCTGATGATGGGAACGGAAGCAAGGCTGCTTAACGACGTTGTCCGCAAGGGAGCGTCCGACCTCGGAACCGATGAGAACTTCGTTTTGATCACCCCCTACCGATTGACCCGTGACGATGCAAACACGGTCGAAACCGGCGAGGCGGTATTCCGCGATGAGGGTCATCAATATCAGGTCACAATGACGACCAAGGAGTTCAGGGACGAGAACTACGTGCTGGTCTTCTACAAGATCAAAAACATGAAGCCGACGCGGATCGACAATCTCTTCTGCGGTCTCTATCTGGACTGGGATCTGACCTCGCTCGGAACCGGCGACCATGCAAGCTGGGATCCGACACGGCGGATGGGATTCGTCCGGAACCTCCCCGATCCGGACAACACGCCGGTCGCCGGAGCCGCCCTGCTGAGTCCGCAGCAGCCGAACTACTACGCCGCCAACAGTCGCGGCGACGACAACTATATCCTGACGGACTTCAACGACACGCGGAAGTGGAACATGCTCTCGAACGGCGTCTCCCGCGAAAACACCCCGACTGTCGGTCTGGTCGACGCCAGCATGACGATCGGCGGCGGGCCGGTCTCTATAGAGCCGGACGAAACCGTCACAGTCGCCTTCGCTCTGATGGCCGCAAATGACATCTCAGAACTTCAGGCAACGGCCGACGCTGCGAAGGAGCAGTACGATCAGATTTCAAGCGTCCCGGTCATCGCCGGAGAGGCAACCGGCATCAATCTCGCGGTCTCCCCCACTCCATTCCGCGACGGGACCACGATCTTCCTGAACCTTGAGGGCTCCGAACGCCTCAGCATCGAAATCTTCA
>CAMLOB010000382.1 GCA_946481475.1 uncultured Chlorobiota bacterium
AATCGCCACTGTTCCGGTCGGCTACGGCTACGGTTACAATCGGACGCTCAGCAACAACGGCCATGTGCTGTTGCGGGGGAGGCGCATTCCGGTGATCGGCCTGGTGAACATGAATATGATGGTGATCGACGTGACCGATCTGGAAGGGGTCGCCGTCGGCGACGAGGTGGTGCTGATCGGCAATCAGGGAGACCGGATTATTACGGTCAGCTCCTTCGGCGATATGAACAACAGTATGAACTACGAGATGCTGACCCGCCTTCCCGACCATATCCCCCGCATTGTTGTGGACTGATCCGGCAGGAGAGAGAGTGTGTGGGAGGAGCTTGTACCATCATCCGCTCCGTCGTAGTTTTTCCCTTCGGCCGGGAGTCCTTCCGGACAAAGACCGGGTGTCCGTTCATTCAATCAGAAACCGAGATCGTCATGAAGTTCCGTTCCCTTTCAGTCGTTGCCGTTGCGGGGTCTCTTCTTCTTTCCTGCGCCGAAAAGCCGCAGGCCGGAGACCGGGTTCCTCCTTACGATTCCGGTGTTGATATGCGGGGAGACGATACCGCAGCACCGGACACGTCGGCGGCTTCCGATACGACGGCTTCGCGGGAAGAAAAGAGGGGAGATGCGATTCCTGAAGGTCCGATGGGGGAGAAGGTCGGCCCGCTTCGGATCGGTATGAGCGGGGAGAGCCTTGTGGAGGCGTTTGGCGAACCGGCCGGGAAGACACCGTTCGAGAAGTGGGGAGCCGACGGACTGGAGCATCAGGACTGGAAGTATCCGGGCAAGGGGGTGACGGTCGGGATGGTGAAGACGTCGGGGGGAGGAGTAGTGGCCGACCGGATCACGCTCGGCGGGAAATCGACGTTGAAGACGGCCCGGAACGTCGGTATCGGAAGTACGAGAGAGGAGGTGAAGACGGCCTATCTGGATGATATCGATCCGGAGAGCGACCCGCTGGATGAGGAGAAGATCGTCGTCGGTTCGCTCTACGGCGGGATCGTCTTCACAATGAAGGAAAAGAAGGTGACGGAAATTTTTGTGGGGGCAGCCGCTGAATAATTACCCCTTTGCGCCTTTGCTCTTTGCGTCCTTTGCGTGAAAAACGGAATCACGCAAAGGGCGCAAAGGACAAAGGCGCAAAGTTTTTTTCACTTCAATCACCCGATTGTTATGACGGAAAATGAGATCGCCCGCATCGTTGTCGATGCCTGTTTCCGGATTCACATGTCGCTGGGGCCGGGATTGTTTGAGTCGGCGTATGAGCGCATACGTGCTTATGAACTGACCCGATCCGGTTGTTCTGTTGAGGAACAGGTCTGCCTGCCGGTGGTATGGAAGGATATAACGATTGCCCCGGCATTCAGAGCGGATCTCCTTGTGGAAAGGAAAGTGATACTCGAATTGAAATCAGTGGATGCCGTTGCTCCTGTCCATTACAAGCAACTTCTGACGTATTTGAAGATCGCCGACAAACGTCTGGGACTGCTGATAAATTTTGGAGAGAGGTACATCAAAGACGGCATCAAACGTATCGCCGACAACCTGTAGACACCCTGTTTCTCAAAACCGTACCAATTTCCTTCTTTGCGTCTTCGCCCTTTGCGATCTTTGCGTGACCTTCTGAACATGCAGGCACACACCATGAACGACACAACACAACAAACCAACCTCCGGGAAATAGAACGTCTTGCCCGGATGTTCCCCGATCTGCCGATCGAGGCGATCATCAAGCAGGATATTCTCCGCGTCGGCCTCTCCTTCAGTCCGGACGCTCTGCGGGTGGCAAGCGGATACAAGCCGAAGGACTACTTCATCTTCTCGTTCGATTACGTGCGACTGGAGGAGATGGAGGAACACGAGGCATGGCGGTCGCCTGAGGAGATCAAAATGACCGGCGGACCCTACAACCTTCGTCCGACGATCACATCGGTTCGGGTCTCCCCTTCGTCCCCCTACCGGGTAGGGCTCCACGAGGGACGGCTGACGCTCTTCTGCGGTGAGACCAGGCTGGCCGATCTTGAATTCCCGCCGATTCCGGAATACTACCGCCACGAACTTTCCAGCGGAAAGAAGATCTCCGAAATCGCCCCGGCAATCGAGTGGGGCTATCTGGTCTACCTGACGGTCTACCGGCTCTGCCAGTACTGGGGACGGGATGAGGAGTGCCGGTTCTGCGATCTGAACGAGAACTTCCGTCAGCAGCGCGAGCAAGGGCGTCCCTATACGCCGGTAAAGTCGATCGATGATATTGTCGAGGCGATGGGACTGATCAACGAGCACGACACGGTGACGAAAGCCTATACGGTGACCGGCGGCTCGATTACGAAAACGCTGGAGGGGATGAAGGAGGCGGAGTGGTACGCGCGCTATGCCGAGGCGATCGAGAGTCGCTACGGCGGTCGGTGGATCGCCAAGGCGGTGGTGCAGGCCTTCCCGAAGGAGGAGACGAAGCTGCTGAAGCAGGGGGGGTATCGCATCTATCATCCGAACTACGAGATCTGGGATCCGAAACTCTTCGACTGGATCTGTCCGGGGAAAGCCCGCTATGTCGGTCGTGACGAGTGGATGAAGCGGATTACGGATGCGGCCGATATTTTCGGACCGGAGCATGTGATTCCGAACTTTGTCGGCGGCGTCGAGATGGCCCGTCCGTACGGCTACACCGAGATCGATGAGGCGATTGCCTCGACGGCCGAGGGACTCGACTTCTTCATGAGCAAGGGGATCATTCCCCGTTTCACCACCTGGTGCCCGGAACCGACGAGCGATCTCGGCAGACAGGAAGGACCTCCTCTCGAATATTTCGTCAAGCTTCTCTATACGTGGCGGACGATCTTCGAGAAATACAATCTCCCGGCCCCTCCCGGCTACGGTCGTCCGGGCGTCGGCAATGCGGAGTTCTCGGTGAGCGCCTTCATGGATGTGATCCGTGTGGAGAAACTTCCGGCAACCTCTCCGGCTCCGGTCTCCTGATGTTTCGGAATCCCTGAAAGGAGTGCGGAATGGAAGTGCAACACACACAATCGGTCTCTTCACACAGCGGCGGACTTGTCGGACGGTTCAGGGTGCCGGGAGACAAGTCGATCACGCACCGTGCTCTGCTTTTTGCCGCGATGCGAAAAGGAAAGACACGCATCCACTCTCCTTCGACCGCAGGGGACTGTCTGAACACGTTCGGACTGATTCGGGCGGTCGGGTATGATTGTCGGGAGGAGGGGGGGGGCTGGGTCGTTGACGGCGGTGTTCGGTCTTCCTTGCCGGAAGAGATCGAAATCGACTGCGGAAATTCCGGAACGACGGCACGACTCGGGACGGGATTTCTGACCGGAGAGAGGGGACGATTCCGGCTGACCGGCGACGCATCGCTTCGGCGCCGACCGATGGAGCGGGTGGCCGGGCCTCTTCGCAGACTCGGCGGCCTGATCGAAACGACGGATGGGTACCTTCCTCTGACCGTTATTGCAGAAAAACAACTCAACGGACTGTGTGGGAAAAAAGGAGAAGGGGATGAGTTCATCGAGACGACCTCGGCACAGGTTCACGGTGCGCTTGTCCTTGCCGGACTGCGCTCGGCGACCGGAGTTCGGCTTCGGCGGACAAAGGAGATGCGGGATCACACGTTGCGGATGGCGGCGAAGTTCGGGTGGGAGATCAAAACCGTCGGCGATGTCGATACCGTCAGTCCTCTGGCGAAGTGGAAGGATGGAGAGGGGAGAAGGGAGGAGGAGATCGAGTTCCATATTCCCGGAGATCTCTCCTCCGCCGCGTTCCTTGTCACGGCCGCACTGACGCTTCCCGGCTCTGATATTCTTATCGAGGATGTGGGATTGAACCCGACCCGGATCGGTTTCCTTGAATGCGTTCGGGCGATGGGGGGAGATGTCATCTGGGAATCCCTCCTGTCGGCGGATGAGTGGGAGCCGAGAGGGACCATCGGCGTCCGGTACTCGCCGGGACTGAGGGGAATTGATATATCCGATGAAAGTCCGATTACACCTTCCTCCATGATCGATGAGCTTCCCCTCCTTGCCTTTCTCGGTTCCCGGTCTTCGGGAGAGACGACGCTTCGGGATGCCGGGGAGCTTCGGCTGAAGGAGTCTGACCGGATTGCAGCCACCGTCGGAATGATGCGGTCGCTGGGTGTGGAGATCGAGGAACTGGAGGATGGCTTTCGGATTTCCGGTCCGCAGGAAATTCGTGGGGGTGGAGTCGTGGAGCATCGGGGAGATCACCGGCTGGCAATGCTGGCCGGTATTGCCGGTCTTCTGGCAAAGGCTCCGATCCGGATTCCGGAAGCAAATGTGGTGGATGTGTCGTGGCCGGGGTTCTGGGATGAGTTGTCGGCTGTGAGGGATGAGAGATGAGCAGTGAGCTATGAGCTATGAGTGGTGAGTCGTCAGCTATAGGTTTTCAGTTTCAGATGTAGGCATTCCCGCCTCTTGACTCCCGACCAGAAATCTGCAAACCTTGCAATTCAGACTCCTCGACTTCGCCGGACCGCCGGGATGAACCCGTCGGCTACCCGACTTCCGACGAGGAATCTGCAAACCTTGCAGTTCAGACTCCTCGATTTCGCCGGACCGCCGGGATGAACCCGTCGGCTACCTGACTTCCGACGAGGAATCTGCAAACCTTGCAGTTCAGACTCCTCGATTTCGCCGGACCGCCGGGATGAACCCGTCGGCTACCTGACTTCCGACGAGGAATCTGCAAACCTTGCAGTTCAGACTCCTCGATTTCGCCGG
>CAMLOB010000383.1 GCA_946481475.1 uncultured Chlorobiota bacterium
TACTTGTCCGCCTCTCCCATCACCGGATCGATCGCTCCGATGATGGCCACAACGTCGGCCACCATTTCTCCCTCGCACATCGGCGCAAGCGCCTGGAGATTACAGAATGAAGGGGCGCGAATCTTCAGTCGCCACGGATGTCCCTCTCCGGTCGAACTGATGTAGAACCCGAGTTCGCCTTTCGGCGATTCGATGGCCGAGTAAATTTCCCCCGGCTCCGGATGTGTGCCGAAGTTGATGAGCATGAAGTCCTGGATCAGCTCCTCCATCTTCGTATAGATTTCCTGCTTTTGCGGCAGGACGTGCTCGGCATCGTTGGCCATGATCGGTCCTTCCGGAATCTTCTCCAGCAACTGACGGACGATCTTCACCGACTCCTTCATCTCGTCGACGCGGACCATATAGCGGGCGTAGGCATCGGCTTCGGTGTAGGTGATCACGTCGAAATCGACCTCGTCGTAGAGCAGATACGGCTCGTCCACCCGCAGATCGTGGGCCACACCGGCACCCCGCAGCACCGGTCCGGTCAGTCCGAGCGCAATGCAGTCTTCTGCCCCATAGTAGCCGACGCCGCGGAGACGATCCATGAAGATGCGGTTCCGGTTGACGAGCGCTTCGAAGTCCTTCAGGTGTTTCGGGAACTCGTCGATGAACGTCCGGATCATCGGGACGACGTCCGGTGTAAAATCAGTGGCGACGCCGCCGACGCGCGTGTAGCTGGTGGTGAAGCGTGCGCCGCAGATCTTGGTGAAGATATCGTAGAGTTTTTCCCGCTCGCGGAAGGTCCACAGCAGCATGGTGATCGCCCCGACGTCCATTGCCGTGGCTCCCATCGCCATCAGGTGGGAGGAGATGCGGGCAAGTTCGGCAATCATCATCCGGATCCACCGTGCCCTCGGCGGAATGGCGATCCCGGCCGCCTTCTCCACCGCCTGTGCAAAGGCAACGTTGTTGGACAGCGGCGAGAGATAATCGAGCCGGTCGGTATGGGGAAGGAACTCGTGATAGGTAATGTTCTCGGCCAGCTTCTCGTAGCCCCGGTGGAGATAGCCGAGTTCCGGGACGCAGGCGGCAACGGTCTCACCGTCAAGCCGGAGCAGCACACGAAGTACACCGTGCGTGGCCGGATGCTGCGGCCCCATATTCAGCACCATATCGTTCTCAAGCGGGTCCTGCTCGTTCAGCGTCACCGTCGTGTTCTTGTCGATGACGCGATGCAGAATTTTCCGCTGACGAAGATCGGTAACCCGTTCAAGTGTTGATGTTGCGTTGACGTTCATATCTGACAATGCTCCTCTGAATGAACTTCTGAAAGGTCCCTCTCCCCTCAGTGATTTCCGTTGCCGTTGATTCCGTTGGTAGCGGATGGACGGGGAACGCCCCGATCCGGCAGCGGGAGTGAACCGGGCACCCCCATCATCGGGAATTCCTTGCGCAACGGATAGAGAGGTTCGCCGCTTTCCGGATGGACGAAATCTTCCGGCATGTACATGCGACGAAGGTCGGGATGGTTGTCGAAGATGATGCCGTGCATGTCGTAGGTCTCCCGCTCGTACCAGTCGGCCGAGGTGAACAGATCGGTTACCGAGTCGACGTGCGGATCGGACTCCTCGGTAAAGCACTTGAGGCGAAGACGCATTTTCTTTTCGAGCGAGAAGAGATTGTAGATCAGCTCGAAACGATCCTTCCGGCGGTACCAGTCGACGGCGTTCACATCCTTCAGCATTGAGAACTTCAGTCCGTCGTGATCGCGAAGGAAACGCATCACCTCGTGCAACATCCCCTTCGGCACCGTCACCGAAAGTTCGTCGCGATGTTCGGCGAAGACCAGGTTCTCCTCACCGAACGCGTCTTTCAGGAGAGGAATAACCGTTACGATGAGCTTTTTCAGTCGTTCCGGACGTGTGTCCTCGGGAAGCGGCGTCGCCATCCCGGCGTCATTCTCGTTCTCTGCCATGGTGCGGACTGTATGTGATCGTGATCTCTCATTCGAATGGCCTAAAATCGCCAATCGGCTCCAATTATACGAAGGTTTTCCGGGTGATTCACAATCGGTCGCAAAGTCCGGGAGGTTGGGGAGTGGTGAGGGGTCGGGTTTGAGCTTTGAGCGGTGAGGAGTGAGCTATGAGCAATCAGCTTTGAGCGGTCAGCTTTGGGCACGGGGGATCAGCTTTGAGGAATCAGCCATGAGCTTTGAGCATAGGGGAGCAGCTTTGGGTGGTTAGTCGTAAGAGATCGGCTTTGAGGAAATGGTACTTGATTACATTCATAGCTGAAAGCTGACCGCTCATAGCTCCCCCTGACCACAACTGTAAGATCGTACCTTAGTTGCATTCATAGCTGACGATCACTCATAGCTGATTGCTCATAGCTCAAAGCTGACCGCTCATAGCTCACTCCTCACCATTCCCCCCCCTCTCAAAGCCTCGAAGAGTACTCGTTCAGAAACGTCTGCTCGTCCGGGGTCAGACTTTCGTAGCCCTGCTCGCCGATCTTCTCCAGAATCGCGTTGAGTCGCTCCTCGTCCGTCAGGAGTCTCTCCCCTTTGCTTCTCTTCTCCTCCTTTTTTGTCCGCGACAGACGGATTGTCGGCTTCATCGAAACCGGACGGGTGGAACGGACCGACGAAGTTTTCTCCTTTCCGCCGAACAGACCTTCCAGCCTTCGAATCGGTCCCAGCAGGACAGGATATTTCTGATAGACGATGTGGAACCAGAGGATACCGATCAGCCCGCCGGAGAGTCCTTCGCTCAGGAAGATCAGAGGAGAAGCTCCGCCGGAGACGGCCAGTCCGGAGATCAGAACGACCGCCGCAACAATCACAATCAGAATGATCTTGCTCCGAACGCTGAAAAAGAAAATCGTGACGCTGCCGGCGGGAAACAGATAGACGTAGCCGACCATCACAAACAGACTGATGTTCATCGGTCCGGCAAGTGCGGGACCGGTCCCCCCCCAGAAAGCCAGAAGGTGAAGAAGGGCCGTCACAATCGTTGTGAAGAGAAGGACCAGACCGAACTTCACCCGGCCGAACATCCCCTCGATCTCCTCCCCCGGTTGTCCGAAGACGATCGAACCGACGATCAGTCCGCCGAAGCTGAGGGCCAGCGGATAGGTGATCAGCCGCCAGAGTTCTCCTCCCGGCCAGATCAGTTCCGGGCTCAGATAGGACCAGGGGTTCACCAGTCCGTGAAGCCGGAAGAGGGCGAGGATAAAGAGGACCATCAGGGTAATCCGGATAACGCGCGATATGGTGACGGTGCTTGGCAACGGTTCGAGTTAGTATGATATGTCGAGGATTCGGCTTCTCAGAAGATCGTTGAAATCTGGTCGGCAAAGATCGCGAGCGATTCCGGCCGGATCACGATCGTGGCGATCACTCCCCCCAGCGCTCCGGCCAGATGGGCCTCATGTCCGATGTTGTCGTTCGCCTTCTTCATTGCGTAGACCGAATAGGCAACGTAGAGAACGGCGAAAAGGATCGCCGGGAAATCGAAGAACGGGAGAAAGATCAGACGAAGCGGAGCAAACGGATGGAACAGACAGAAGGCGAAGACGACTCCCGAAATCGCCCCCGACGCACCGATGGCGATATATTCCGGCCGGTTTTTATACTTGAACAGCGGATAGAGACTCCCGACGACCAGTCCGGCAACATAGACCAGAACGAACTGCGGACTGCCGAGGATCCCCTCCAGATCGGGACCGAACATGTAGAGAACGAACATGTTGATGAAGAGGTGACCGAAGCCGGAGTGGACGAAGCCGCTGGTGATGATTCCATGGAATTCCTTCTCCCGGAACATCCGGTAGGGTTCAAGTGCAAGGAATCGCCAGAGTCCCTGATTCATAAAGGCGGCAATGCTGACGACGATGGTAACGACGAGCAGCACAAGCGTTGCCGGAAAATGCGAATAGAATTGCTCCATGCGACGAATATAGCAAAGGCGGCTCTGGTTGCATGAACGGAGAGGGATTGAAGGTCGCAGGGAAAGTTCACGTCACAGAAAATAACGGTCGCCGAATGTTGGATTGACCGTCCGGCAATCGTAAGTTTGTCTCCCCTTGACGGTCGGAGCTGCGATTGCGGCAACGTCGGGCAACGCAGGGTCAGGTAGCTCAGTTGGTAGAGCAATGGACTGAAAATCCATGTGTCGGCGGTTCGATTCCGTCCCTGACCACACCGGATCAGAGAGAAGTTCCGGCACAACCAGACAGACGGCGTGTAGCGCAGCCAGGTAGCGCACTTCGTTCGGGACGAAGGGGTCGCAGGTTCAAATCCTGCCACGCCGACAGGAATAAGAAGCGGGAGATTCGTTGAGGATCTCCCGCTTCTCATTTTTTCCACGATTGATATCGTCTTATAAGGGTTGACATCTGATAGGGGTTTTGTCCCATCATTTACACCAGAGACAATGTACTGCGCCGCCTTCTTCATCTTCTCCCGCAATCCCTCCAGCACACGCCCCTTCTCTTCCTGCGTCAGCTCTGCGATCCCTTTCATCCGGTGGCCGCTTGCCCAGAGGGCGATCCGGACTTGCCCCGAAAAAGTACACAGAGGGAAGAACTCCCGTGAGCTGTTCCGATTGCTGCGTCCACGGGAATTCTTACTTTTCCCCCAGCGTAAGGGGCGCATCCGGTCCGCGGAAAGGACAGAAGTCCACCCTCAACAATTTTCGAAGTTTTCGA
>CAMLOB010000384.1 GCA_946481475.1 uncultured Chlorobiota bacterium
TTCAGACTCCTCGACTTCGCCGGACCGCCGGGATGAACCCGTCGGCTACCCGACTCTTGACTCCCGACTCCTGGACTCTCCCACACTCAAACAGGCAACCGCTCCTGCCGTACCGTTCCGGGAATCGAGAGTGCAAAGTCCGGTCCGAATGCCTGTGTCGGTGTCAGCGCTCCGGCGACCGGATGTTCGGTCAACCGTTCCACAGCATTGAGGACGGCGAAGGCGGTGTAATGATAGGGTTCGGGGAGCTGCATCCAGCATTCGACGCTCCTTCCGTTCCGGTCGGTTACCCGTCCCCAGATCGAGGCGAAACCCTCTTCGGAGGCTTCTTTCTCTTTCATCGTCAGATCGATGACGGCATTGGCCAGACGATGAACGGGACGAAGCGAGAGGAGTCTGTGGGCCGCATTCCCAAGCCGACCCAGTCCTCCCAGTCCGGGGGGGAGTGCCAGGTAGGTGGAAATCGACGGGATCGACGTTGTTCGCCAGGCACTCTCCAGATCGGCGAACGGAGCCAGTATTGTCCGCCGCTCTCCCCGGTGGAAGCGGACGTTCGGCCCGTACCGGCCGATCGGTCTCGGTTGCAGCCCCCCGTCTACCCTGACGAATCCTCCTTCTGCAATCACTCCCATTGCCGCCTTTGCCGTTCCGGCACTCAGCCGTGCAAGCGAATCGACCGCAAGTTCCAGATGAACGGCTTCCGGAAGGCGTTCCTTCAGACAGGCGGCGATCGAATCGGTCGGGATGACGTCGAAGCCGCAACCGGGGATCAGAGCCACTCCCTGTTTGCGAGCCTCGGCATCCTGCTCGTAGATATAGCGAAAGTGATCCCGTTCCCCCGACGTATCGATGTAGTGCGTCCCGGTTCGCAGACAGGCGGAGACCAGCGGTTCGGCCACTCCCACGAACGGTCCGGCGATATTCACGACCAGATCAACCCCTTCCAGCTCCCGTTCAAGAGATGCCTCGGGCGACAGGGAGAACTGTTTTACCGGCAACATCAGATCGTTTCCCAGGGTAAGAAGCTTCTCACGGTCTCTCCCTGCAAGCAGGGGATGATAACCGCGACGAACGGCTTCCCGGGCAATCAGTTTTCCGGTAAATCCGTAGGCTCCGTAGATCATCCATCGAAGTGGCGTCATAGCAAATCCTTCCTCTGCTTCGTTGTATCTTCCCGGCTGAATGTAAGGGGATTTGTTGTTCCAACATCGGAACGATTTCCGCCCGCGAAAATTAATACGTGAAATTACAGGAAGCGAACATGGAAGGATCGTTATGCGGAGGCGACAGGACCACCGGAAGGTGGCTGAGCAGAGGACTTCACTCTGCGTTCGGTCTTGCTCTTCTCTTTGTCCTTGCGGTCGCCTCGGCAAAGGGGGAGACGGTTGACGGAACGCTCACGATCAACGGTCTCACCCGGAACTACTCGATCTATCTGCCGACGAATTACGGAACGGGGGAATCCCATCCGCTGATGCTTGCCTTGCATCCGTTCAACACGCTCCGCTGGGACGCAAAGGTATGGCGGGATACGTTGATCGCTTTTGCCGAGGCCAACGGATTGATCCTGATCTGTCCGGACGGCGGTCCCGACGGGAATGTGATCAGTGAAGAGATCGACACGCTGCTTGCGACCGCTCTTCTGGATTCGGCGGAGTCCTGGTATTCGGTCGACACCCGGCGGGAATATGTCATGGGGTTTTCCGTCGGCGGACGTGCAACCTATCTCTACAGTCTGGCGAACAGCGGTCGGTTCGGGGGATATATTCCGATCGGGGCGGCAATCAACGGGAGGGCCGATATTCAGGCCGTCATGGGGAATGCGCGGAACGAGGCCTTCTATGTCATTCACGGGACCGAAGACAGTCGGCAGACACGCTTTCATCCCGCGCTGGAGTTGCTGGAGGAGAACCAGGTCGTGCTGTTTGCTCTTCCCCTCTCCGGAGTCGGTCACACAATCGACTTTCCGGATCGCAATGCTATCCTCTCACGAGCCTACCGGTGGATCGATTCGGTCAATACATTTGCGGTCTCTTCGGTTGGAGCGGATCGAAAGAACAGAACATCTCTCCCGCTTCAGTTCTTTCCGAATCCGCTCGGTTCGGACAAACCGGCAACTCTCTCCTGGCAGGGAGACGATCCCGTCGTGTCGATCCGGATCGCCGATCTCCTCGGAAGAGTTGTCGCCGAGGTTGACCCCGGGAACGGGGAGGAAACCTCGGTTCCGATTCCGCCGATAAAACTTGCCGCCGGTCTATATTTGCTGGAAGTGAAGGGAGAACGGAGCAGGAGAGTCCTACAGTTTCAGATTCAATAAGCGAAGTTCAATAACGGTGAGAAGGTCATCCTGATGCGCTTCATCTATCTTGCGGTTGCTCTCCTCTTCGGGCTGTTTGCGGCGGTGCAGTTCAACGATCCCGATCCGGGAGCCTGGGTAGCGGCCTATCTGTTTGCCGCTCTGGTCTCGATCCCGCCGTTTTTCGGACGCTACACGCCTCTTCCGGCTCTCGGTCTGGCCGTTTATCTTGTCTGGTCGTTTACACTGATCGGTGCGGTCGACGTGAACTGGATCGAGAACGAAGAGGCTCGCGAGGCGTTCGGTCTGCTTCTGGCCGCCCTCTGGATGGGAGTACTTCTGTATATATGGGTCCGTCGCAGAAGCGCTCATCCTTCACAATCAAACAGATCCGTTCCGCAGTAGCCCATGCACAGGAAAGAGAGCGAGCTTCCAGCGGATCGAAACCAATTTATCCGGGTACACATGATAAGGAGAGCAGCGTCATATCGTATCGCGCTTCGATGGATGGGGGGGACAGGACTCCTGCTGGTGGCATTGCTCTCGGCAACGGCCGCCCGGGATCCCGGCATTTCCGGTAGCTCTTATCGTATTGACAACAGCGTTGATTTCTTATACCGGAAAGGAAACCTCGATGCACTCTACGGAGTGGATGGGGAAGACGAAACCGATTCGGTAAAAAGAATCAAACGGGAGCAGATGCTGCAGACCTGCACATCGTGCCACGAGGTAAACGAGAAAGGATATGTGGGGGAGAACCCGGATCACCCGCTGAACCGGCGCGTTGATATGGAACGGGAGTTCTGGAAGAGCGATCTCAACCTGTCGGTCAAGTGTGGTTCGTGTCATACGCTTGTCGAACCCGAAAGCATACCGCAGCGTCGATGGAAGGATGTGCTGTATCATATGCGGAGTGTCGTCAATGACAGGAACTGGCCTGTGACCTACGAGCGGGAGGAGTGGATTGACATCCTGCATTACTACGTCAGCGGCAGTGAGAACTTCGACGACATTCCTCCGGATCCTTCTCCTTCCGGACTCCGGTTCACCGCACGGCAGATCGGCGATCCGTTTACTCCTTCCCTGCCTCCGCGCATCGGCAACGTCGAGATAACCGACCTGGATTGCAACGGGGAACCGGATATTCTGGCCACCGATTTTCAGACCGGGATGCTCTCCTGGCTCTACCGGCACGACACGACGTGGAAGGAACTTCCACTGGTCCGCTCCACCGTTCCTGCCAGAGGAAGACCGTTTGATTTCAACAACGACGGGCATCCGGACATTCTTCTGTCCGACATCGGCAACCAGTATCCGACCGACAGTCTGGTGGGGCGGGTGCTGTTGTTGATCAACGACGGCACGCTCCATTTTTCCGTCGACACGATTCTCGACGGAGTGGGTCGCGTCTCCGATGCGCGTCCGGCCGACCTGGACAACGACGGGGACCTGGATGTTCTGGTCGCCGTCTTCGGCTTTATCAATACGGGAGGAATCGGCTGGCTGGAACAGAAGGAGGGGGGTGAGTTCGCCTATCATCCGATCATCAAGAAGGCCGGCGGGATCGACGTAATCCCCGTCCACCTGAACGATGATGATTTGATCGACTTCATCGGTCTGGTGGCGCAGGAACACGAGGAGATCATCGGCTTTGTCAATCAGGGGAACGGGAAATTCAAACAGCACATGATCTACAAGGCCTTCACGCCGGCTTACGGTTTCTCGGGAATTGAACTGGTTGACCTGGACAGTGACGGGGATCTGGACATTCTGGCGACCAACGGGGATGCGTTTGATCTGCCCCGGGTGCTGATCCTTCCGTACCACGGCATACAGTGGCTGGAGAACAAGGGAGATCTTGTCTACGAACCACATCACCTGATGAGCTACTATGGCGCCTACCGGGCATTGCCGGGAGATCTGGACAACGACGGGGATACGGACATCCTGGCGATTTCGCTCTTCAACGACTGGGCGAATCCTCAACGGATGAGTGTGGTCTGGCTGGAGAACGACGGAGCGTTGAACTTTACTCCCCGCGGAATCGGCGCCGACGTCTCCTCGCTGATCAGCGCCGATATCGGCGATATCGATATGGATGGCGACCTCGATTTCGTGACGGCCGGAATGCACGTGATTCCCGATCCGTTCAAACGGTTCGGACGGGTGACGTTGTGGTTGAATGGTTTAATAGTTGAATAGTTATTGGTTCAATGGTTGAGTAGTTATTGGTTCAATGGTTGAGTAGTTGAATTAATAACGATTCGAACTCCATTGATAACCGCACTATGTCCCTTGACTATGATCTCATTCTACCCCTAACTTCCAACTATCCAACTATCCAACTATCCAACTATCCAACTATCCAACTATCCAACTATCCAACT
>CAMLOB010000385.1 GCA_946481475.1 uncultured Chlorobiota bacterium
GCTCCGTCGTCGAGAACGCCGCGAGGTCGTCGACGGATTCGAGCGCGTCCTTCCAGCTCACGAAGTCGTAGAGCGACGCCGGCGCCGGCCCCCCCTCCTCCTGGTCGACCTGGTAGAGGCGGACGATCCGGTCTCCCTCCTCTGTTCTTCCCGTCCCGACAACGATGCCCCGTCGGCTCTGCTCGAAGCGTCGTTGACCAGGCGGATACGACTCGAAGGGTTGAGAGAGGAAGATATCGACCTGCTGAGCCGTCAACTGTTCGGCGATCCGGCCGACGGAACGGCAGCCCGAAGTCTTGCTGAAGCGACGCTGGGGAATCCGCTCGCAATCCGGGGAGGATTGCGAGGGGCATTGCGTCAGGATGCGATACGGCGGGAGGATAACGGCTGCTGGAGACCGGACCATCGCTTCGATGAGATCGTCCGTCGCGGAGCCGGGTCGATCTCCGAAGGTCTGGCCGCAAGCCTGACCCCGGAAGAGCGCGTGGCTGCCGACCGACTTGCCTGTCTGGGAGAAATCTTCTCGTACGAAGGGGCACGCATACTGCTCGGCGAGGAGACCGACGGGATGATCGGCCACCTTCTCTTCAAGGGAATCCTCGTCCGTCCGATTGCCGCGGCCGCCTCTCTTCCCGGCACACAGCCGAGTCGCAAACCGTTGCTTGCCTTTACGCACACGCTCGTTCACCACAGACTGCTTGCCGAGGCGGATGTGCCGGCCGAACGTCTTCTGCTGATTCTTCTGAACCGCGAGCCGCTCTATGCCATCACTCCTTACGAGGCGCTGGCCTCCTGCGGAGCCGGCTGCGCCTCACTGGTTCGCCCCCGACTGCACGAACTGACCGGGGAGAGCATCCGGACCGCATCGGTGCTGGAAAGTTCCTCGGAATGGAAACTTGCGCTCCGATTGATCGAGGCACTGCTTGCAGTCACACGGGCATCCGGAGCCGAAGGCCCGGAACGCCTCGGCAACGAACTCCCCCTGCTCGACGCCTATCTGCTGGTTTCGCGGGAACTGCACGGCAGGGAGTTCGATCAGGTGCTCCGCACCTATCGCAAGACCGCCGCCGCCTCCCTCGACTTCGAGTCCCGCTCCCACCTGTTGAAGGGTCTGGTACACAAGTACCGCCGTGTGGTCTACACCGACCATGCGGGGGGTGATCCGGACAGACTGGAAGAGAAGATCGCCGCACTGACTGCCGAACATCCCGGACTTCTCCGGACCGAAGGGTATATCCGTTTTCTGGAATGGAAGACCGAACGGGCCGCTCTGCTGGGAGACTGGGAGACGCACGCGGAGATCGAGGCGAAGCTTGAGGGGCTGGCGGAGATGTCCGATCTGCCGGAGGAACTGCACAATGACCTGCATCGCCAGTTACGGACGAACTTTCTTCCACTGGTCCGGACGCCGGAAGAGTATCGCAAACGCCTCCGGCTGATCGAGGAGGCCGACGGCAATCGGGAAGGACTGAGCGAGACATCCTGGCTTCTGCAGAAGGCCCGGTTCTACGGTCTCACCGGCCACTTCAAACGACAGGCGGAAATCTATCGGGAGGCCGAGTCGCTTGCACGGAAACGGGGGAGAAACGACGTCGCACGAAGCCTGGCCGAGAGTGCCGTCAAATGTCGCGTAGCTCTGGGATTGCCGCCGGAGGAGGCCGAGGAACGACTGCTTCGCATCAACGCCCTGGCTACCGACGAGAACGGCAGATCAACCGACCCGATCGTCGTCAACAACCTGACGGCGGTCGCCCTGCTGAGCGGCAGCGTCTTCTGGGCATTGTCCTTCTATGACCGGTATTTCCCGAAGACGACCAATCCGACCATCCTTCCTCACCTGCTTGCTCTGCGACGGAAGGATCGGGCCGGAAGCTGGCGGAAGACCGATCCCCATCCGGCCCTTGCCGGTGTGTTCGAACCGATACTCCGCCTGCTTCTGCACGAGGAGACCGATAAGGACCGGATTCTTCTGCGGAACTTTATCGGGGAGATCACCGCAACCGAGCCGATTGCTACGCGGCATATCCTGTTTCTGGAAATTGCGCTCCGTCTTCTTGAAGTGGGGGAAGATCGTATACCCGAAGGGGACTCCCTGCTGCGTGAGGGAGTGGGCAAGGCTCTTGCCTGGTCGAGCGAACGTGAGTTGTGGACGTTTATGGATACGATCCTTTCCCGCTTCGGAGACCGACTGCAGCCGCAGGAACGGAAGAAGAATGAAGCCGTGGCCGAAGCGATCCGGAACGCCACGCTCTCTCTGGCAACAACGGAAGGAAGTCCGAAAGAAAAAGAACTGTCTCTCTCGATGTTCGGAACGATCGAGGGGAGCACAGGAATGAGCGAGCCTCCGATTCGTCCCCGGGGAGAACGTCTGCGAACGCTTCTGGGAGTGATGGCTGCGAACGAGCTGCTGTCGCGTCCCCTCGATCGCGAGGAGTTCCTCCGCATCGCCTCCGGACAGAACGAGGCGGCACGACAGGCCCGTGATGTCGTCAACAAGACGGTCTCCCGTCTGCGCGAGTCCTTCGGAAATTCCGACTTCATCCTCACCGATGAAGAGACTCCGCGACTGAACCGAGCACTGGTTGAAGTGGACATTCTGGAAGTGAAACAAAAGCTGCGGAGTGCGGAAGAGTCTCTGCGTCGCGGAAACCTGGCCAGAGCCGTCGCCGACATCCGGAGCGGACTCGGGCTGTGGGGAGGAGCCGTCCCATTCCCGGCGCTCTATGATGAATTCTTCGAGACGCTGCGGGATGAGTTCGAGACGGAAGTGCGTGACCTGGTACTTCGCACCGTCGAGGAACTGATCGAGCTTGAGGACTTCGATGGAGCCGAGGATCTGCTCAGAATCCTTGTGGAGTATATGCCGGAAGATGAGGAACCGGTAGCGATGCTGATAACGGTACTGGAGCGGTCGGGAAAGAAGACCGAGGCGGTAAGGATACGGACCAATCCGGCGACCGAAGGGATCGAACCCGTGTGAGGGGATGTCATCGGATGAAGTTTGTCCTCTCCTGATCTTTTTATCCGCTGTCGGCATAAGGGACCGACGATGGTTTACCATCCGCCGCGGCGGAGACACCAGGACACTACGAAGATCGGGACGCCTCCATCTGTTAAGAATGTGAATTCTTTCGGAAGATTTTCCCGGAAAGCAGTATACTTGCAGCGAGAATCAGATCGATCATTTCCAACAGATATACTGAGCCGTGCCGGAGCATCACAATGCCCTCCCCGATTCTGACTGGGGTGAAGAAGAAGAAATCCTTCCCGCAGCCGTTAACCGACGCGATGCGCGCATACGGGTCATGCAGGCTTTGTATGCCGGAGACATCGGGGAGCTGGCCGGGGGAGCGAATATGGACCTGCTGGCATCGCGGATGATCTCGGCCTATCTGGAGCAACGTCCCGACCTTCTTGAATTTGCCGTCAGTCTTCTCAGGCGTGCCTGGAACAACCGGGATGCATGCGACGATCTGATTATGAAGCTGGCCGAGAACTGGGATTTCAGCCGCATCACTCCGATCGACAAAGCGGTCCTCCGCATGGGCATTGCCGAGCTTCTCTACTTTCCCGATATTCCCACCCGCGTTACCATCAACGAGGCGATTGAGATCGTGAAGATGTTCTCCACCGACAAGTCGGGCGTCTTCATTAACGGCATGCTGGATGCGGCCGTCGACCGGCTGAAAGAGGAGAACAGACTGGACAAATCGGGTCGGGGATTGCTGGAAGAATAGGAACGGCAGCGACAACATCCTTTTCGGCTTTCGCCCTGAACATCAACATCGCAAGAGTGTCGGTGTCGGTCTCCCTCCCCCGTTGCTGCAATCCGAAACCCGACCGACGGGACTCCGTACCCCTCTCCCGCCTCCTCATCGGTATACCACGAACGACTTTCGATTATCAAGACATTGAATTCCGATAAGATCACTGCGCTTCGACGCATGAAACTGATCGCCACCGGCGCATTCGTGCTGATGGCGATCCTCTTCGCAATCAGTCTGCCGCAGGGGAACGATTCTCTCCTCTTCTTTGTCCGCTGGGATCATCTGAACGCCTTCGCCGAGGCGGCGATGATCGGTGCGCTGGCCGACTGGTTTGCGGTCGTCGCTCTCTTCCGACATCCGCTCGGCATACCGATCTGGCATACGGCTATTATTCCGAAACGGAAGGATGAGATCGGGCGGAACCTGGCGGTGTTCGTCGAGACCAGATTGCTCTCCGTGGAAAATCTTTCCCGCGAGATCGAACGATTCTCCGCGGCCGGAGCAGCGGCAACCTGGCTTGAGAAAGAAGAAAATCGGCGTCGACTGAACGACTGGATCGCCGACGGCATCGGGACCCTTGTCCGCGGTTTCGACGACGAGGAGATGCGGAGTCTCCTGGCGGAAGTCGCAACCCGTCGACTGGACACACTCGACGGAGCGGCCCTGCTTTCGGGAGGGATGACGATGGTCGTCGATTCAGGCAAACACCATCAACTGGTCGACGTCGGTCTGCAGCGCATTGCCGACTGGCTCCCCTCACGACGGGAGACGGTGAAGGATTTTGTTGAAGGGGCGGTGAAGCGGACGCTGAAGTGGGGGAGCAATCTTGTGCCGGACAAGGTGATCGACCGGGCGACCGACCGGACGCTGGAGGCGTTGATCCAGGTATTTCTTGAGGCCGCCGCCGACCCGAA
>CAMLOB010000386.1 GCA_946481475.1 uncultured Chlorobiota bacterium
GAGAAAGCGACGGCTGACGAGATCAAGAAGGCATACCGGCGGATCGCCAAGGAGAATCATCCGGACAAGAATCCGGGAGACAAGGCTGCCGAGGAACGCTTCAAGGCAGCTACCGAGGCATACGATACGCTGAGCGATGCGGAGAAGCGGGCGAAGTACGACCAACTCAGGAAACTGGGAGGAGTCGGCGGCGGCTTCGGGTTCCGACCGGGCGGCGGGGGGACCGGCGGCGGATCGGGGAAGTCCTTCGAGGATGAGTATGCCGACTTCATGCGAAATTTCGGCACCCGGACCCAACGCCAGCGCTACGAAAACGAGCCGAACGGCGGAAGCGGATTCGGCAGCGGTCTTGAGGATCTGCTGGGAAATCTGTTCGGCGGTAAGAAAGGGGGAACCGAAGAGCCGCCTGTCGGCGACGAACCGCAACCGACCGACGATCCCTTCTTCAAACGGAAGGGAAACAACGCTTACGTCGATCTGGACATCAACATCGCCCAGGCCCTTCTCGGAAGCAAGGTCCGGGTCCGGACCCCTTCCGGCAAGAAAGTCACCGTAAAGATTCCCTCCGGCACCGACCCGGAGAAAGTCCTCCGCGTCTCCGGCATGGGCTATCAGTCGATGGCAGGCACCGGCGATCTCTTCATCCGGCTCCACCTGACGATGCCGAAGAACCTGACCGACGAGCAGAAGGAGGCAATCAAGGAAGCGATGGAGAAGATGGGGTTGCGGTGGTAGGGGGAGAGAGTTGAGAATGCAAGGTTCACAAAAGGGAAGGTGATATAACGACCTTCCCTTTTTGCTGTGTTAGCACGTATATCTGCACAAAACTCCAAAGACTCTTTGGATGCCGGATGATGAAGCAATCCGCGGACCCGTAACTTCTCTTACCTTGCAGAGTCACTCCCCTATGATCTTCCGCCGATGGCCGGAAGTTTTTTGCCGGATATGATGTATGACGATTGCAATCAACAAGGTTTCCGGCTATATTGACGCGACGCGAATGTTGTACCCATGGATTCCGATATCGTATCCTCCCTGTGCAAATCAGGATGCGCTGCCGGAGCGTTCGCCGTGTTTCCCCACCCTCTGCACCCGCACGAACGTTGACCACTATATTCTAACGACATAACGCAAGACCTCTATGGATCGTCGAGCATTTCTGACGGGCCGCATCCACTCCCGCCCTCCGGTGAAGGAAGGAGATTCCGTTGCGCGACCGGCCGCAGGACTGGAGCCGTACGTGCCGAACGCATCGCAACCCTGGGATGCCGTCCGGGTCGGCCACCTGCTGCGCCGCCTGACGTTTCTTCCACGCTGGAACGACATCAGCACGCTCCTCGGCATGTCCCCTTCGGCGGCGGTCGACCTGCTGCTCGATACGCCGAGCAATCCGGCTCCTCCGGCAATGGCCGATAATATCACCGAAAGCCTCGGCGGACTGGACATCACCTATCAGAACATTATTCGCGGACAGTGGCGATCGGACCACCGCGCGCTGCAGGGCTGGTATGCCGACGTGATGAAGGATGCCGGGTTAACCGCTGCGGAGAAGATGACCGGATTCTACAGCAACCATTTCGCCACGGAGTTCGTCGTCGACCTCGACTTCGTTGTCGCCCCCCTGCTCTACCGGCAGAATGCGATGTTCCGAAACATCGGACTCGGGGACTATCGGGACCTGATGCTCGGCATCACGCTTGACGGGGCGATGCTGGTCTATCTGGGAGGGAATCTGAACATCGCCGGAAACCCGAACGAAAACTACGGTCGGGAGATGCTGGAACTCTACACGACCGGACTGGGACACTACACCGAAGGGGATATCAAGGAGGCGGCCCGCATTCTGACCGGGTGGAAGGTGGCGCAGTACAGTGACGAGGCGGCACCGAACGGCTTCTTCAATCCTTACTTCCTGCCGAGAGATCACGACACCGGAGCGAAGCAGTTCCTGAACGTCTCCTTTGCCGCACGCGACCCGGATTCCAACACGGAGTTTCTGGTCCGTCGCGACGAGGTGAAGAAGATGATCGACACGATCTTCGAGCAACGCCCGCAGGCGGTCGCCGAATTTATCTGTCGGAAGCTCTACAGTTTTTTTGTCTACAGCAATCCGGCCGGATCGGACAACAACGTCATATCGCAGATGGCGCAGATCTTTATCGACAACGATTTTGAAATCAAGCCGGTCCTCTCGACTCTGTTCAAAAGCGCCCACTTCTTCGACAATCTGAATCTGGGAGCGCAGATTAAGACGCCGGCGGAGTTTGTGGCCGGACTGGCGCGACAGATCGGCGAACCGTCGAACATGGTCGGAGCGCTGAACGAGATGGAGATGGTCCTCTTCGATCCGCCGAACGTCAGCGGATGGCCCGGCTACCGGGACTGGATGACGACAAGCACGTTTCCGATCAGAACCGAGACGGCAATGGGAGTGATCAACGGGATGAGCGACCAGACTGCCCTGAACTTTGTGCAGCAGTTCCCGGACTACGAGGATGTTCACATCCTCGTAGGAAACATCGCCGCCCTGCTCCTCCCCCGTCCGATGTCCGACGGACGCCGGACCGCACTTGAGGCGAAACTGTTGCAGGGAGCTCCGGACTACGAATGGGAAAACATCGTGGCAAACGCAGGAACGGCCGGACTCCGGATCAGGGAACTTCTGTCGACCATTGCGTTGCTGCCGGACTTTCAGCTTTGTTAGTGGAGGGGTTGGTTTTGAGGGGTGAGCGGTCAGCTTTGAGTAGTGAGCGGTCAGCTTTGAGCAGTGAGCGGTCAGCTTTGAGCCATGAGCAGTCAGCTTTGAGCAGTGAGCGGTCAGCTTTGAGCAGTGAGCGGTCAGCTTTGAGTAGTGAGCAGTCAGCTTTGAGCAGTGAGCGGTCAGCTTTGAGCCATGAGCAGTCAGCTTATTCTTTGAACCGGCTATATGACCGACAGCTTCCGATATGATTAGCGATAATTGTTGATAATCCTTGCTTTGCTGATAGCTCATTGCTGATAGCTCATTGCTGATAGCTCATTGCCGATAACCGATAACGCACGGCTGATGGCTCATTGCTGATAACTGCCGACAACTGATACACCATAACTCAACATACTTCCTCCGATGAAGCGACGTTCATTTCTGAAAACCACTGCGGCGGCTACGGCGGCAACTCCGTTTGTCGTGGGCGGACTGAAGGGGCGGGCCAGTTCTTCGCTGAAGATGCTTGCGCAGCTCCCGACCGAAAGCGACCGGGTTCTGGTCGTCATTCAGCTCTTCGGCGGCAACGACGGCCTGAACACGCTGGTACCGGCGAACGATGACGAATACTACCGGATCCGTCCCGCGGTCAGCGTACCGAAAGCACTTGCGTGGAACGGACTGGGAGATGTCTTCCTTCACCCGGCACTGACCGAGGGGATCAACAACGGGATCGCCGGAATGCTGGAGGTCGGGAACCTGGCCATTGTGCAGGGGGTCGGCTACGATAATCCGAACCTCTCACACTTCCGCTCAACCGATATATGGCTGAGCGGCATCAACGATTCGGATCCGAACATCCGGCTGGATACCGGCTGGATCGGCCGCTATCTGGAACAACGCTATCCCGACTTCCCGGCCAGTCTGCCGGATGATCCGCTGGCAATCCAGTTCGGCGGATTCTCTCTGCTGCTTCGGGGTTCCGACGGAAAGAAGATGGGAATCGAGCTCAGCGATCCGACCATCCAGCAGGGGGTCAACGCACAACTCGATGAACTCGATGGGGCAAGTGCGGGGACACCCTATCTGAACGAGTATACCTTTATCGCCGATATCGCACAGCGGTCGAACAAATATGCCGACCGTGTGAAAGGAGCCTACGAATCGGGGGCATCGCAACTCAGTCCGCTGGACGGTTACGGGGCCAATCCGTTCGGCGAACAGCTCAGAGCGGTGGCGGCGATGGTTGCAGGGGGACTGAACACGAAAGTCTACGTCGTCTCGATCGGCGGCTTCGACACGCACGTCAACCAGCAGCGGAACGACGACGGAATGACGCTGACCGGAATGCATCCTCTTCTTCTGCACAGAATTTCCCAGGCGGTCGCCCAGTTCCAGTACGATCTGATCCGCCTCGGTCAGGCCGACCGGGTTGTCGGTCTGACGCTCAGCGAATTCGGACGACGCCCGCGAGAGAACGGCAGCTTCGGCACCGATCACGGCGCGGCCTCGGTACAGTTCGTCTTCGGCACAAATGTCAACAGCGCGGTCTTCGGCGAGGCCCCCGATCTGGTCAACCTGAACAACAACGGCGACCTGCGGGCGCAGATCGATTACCGGACGGTTTACACCGAGATCCTGACCGACTGGTTCGGTCTCCCTCTGGAAGATGCGCGGGAAGTCCTGCAGAACGACGACCTGATTCCGCTGGACGTTCTCCAGGCACCTTCGAGCGTGCGCGAGCGTGACCGCCGCGCCGGAGGAGTGACCCTGCTTGGGGCTGCACCGAATCCGTTTGCCGGATCGACCCGGATCGAGTTCAGCGTCGCCCGGCCCGATCACGTGATCGTCGAGATCAGCTCGATGGAAGGGGGAAGAATCGTCCGGCTGTTCGACGGACATCTTGAAACCGGTTCGCATCAGGTCCGGTTCGAAGGAGACATCCCCTCAGGGAACTATCTCTGTACGGTCCGGACCTCGACGGGAACGGACTCCAG
>CAMLOB010000387.1 GCA_946481475.1 uncultured Chlorobiota bacterium
ATATTCGACCAGGGCGATCGGCAGTTCGGCGTCTGTCGGCTCCGGTTCGGCCTTCAGCAGTCTTCCGGCCGAGTCCGACCCCCAGAGTGCCGGCGCCAGGAGTGCGCCGATCGAGGCGATCCCCTCCGGACGAAGCTTTGCGTGGACCGTCGCCCCTCCACGGGGACTGATGTGGGGCAATGCCTCCTCGATCAGCCGGCTTTTTCCGCAGCCGGCCTCCCCGACAACCAGCCCGGCCTGAAGTCCGTCCCCCTCCTCCCCGTCGAACTGAAACGACAGGATCGCATCGACCTCTTCGGTCCGACCGGCAAAGGGGAGCCTCCCTCCGGCAAGGAAATGTTCAAGAGAAGTCATGGATGAGACGGATAACGTTTTCAGTTCGACAACCCGATTCTGCAATGGACAGGCAATCCCCTTTTTATTCCGGAAATCAGGATGAAGTCACCCGATCTCCTTCCCGTAGGCACACGCCGCCGGTTTCGTAATCACCCTCCCCCATATTGAAAGCAGGTGAGAAAATCACGTTTTCAATCAACACGCCACAGACCTGACAGGGGTCTGCGACATCGGAACATCAACAGAAGATGACATCAGGAAACCATGGAACAGGCCACCGGTTCCGCAATTCCGGCCCGAACGGAACGGGGCATCCGGGACGCAACGGCATCGGCGGCGCACAATGTCCGGTCTGCCGCGCCTGGACGTACGACGACGATCTGTTCTGCGCCTGCTGCGGAACTCCGCTGACCGAAGGGGGCATCCGCTCCCGCCACCCCGTTTCGATCTACTGCACCCAGTGCGGCATATCACTGGAAGATCCTGCAGTCCATCCCTATGCCGCTCTCAACATACGGAAAGAGAAGCATCCGCCGGACGGGGACAAAGAAGAAGAAAGTGTAGTCGAGGAAACGGGCCGGGAGAGTCGACCGGATCCCGAATCGTAATCGATCGCCGATAGATTGAATCCGTCTCCGGTTCCCGATTTCCGGAGAGGAAAAAAGACGGAGTATAACAAGCAGTGCAGACACCAAGAACAGGCCGAAGAACGGCAGGAACAAAAAGCACCATGAGACGCATCGCCGAACAATCACGCTCCATTCTCCTTTACCTCCTTTTCATCTTCCCGGCAGTCCCCCTTTCACTGTCGGCCCAGGAGGGGGAGAGTGCTGAAGAGTCTTCTCCGGTTACCTTTCACGGCAGCGCGACCCTCGGCGGTGATTTCTACTCGTATTCGGCTCCGGAAGATTTCACGCCCCGCTATCCCGGTTCGCTCCTGCGACTCGTCTTCCGGGCCGAACTCGAAGTCGGCGACATCTTCTCCCTCCCGATCAATATTATGGTCTCCTCGGACGAAACGGGAGTGGTCACCCCGCTGACCGGTTCCCCGAGCGTCGGACAGTTTCTGCAGAACCAGATGAACACGATCTCGATCGCTCCGCGCATCGGCTGGGCACAATTCTTTCTGGGAAGTCATGTTCCCGAACAGACCGGCATGGCATTCGACGGATCGCAGATTTTCGGCGGCGGAATCGGGGTTCGTCCCGGGAAATTCCGCCTCTCGGCCTCGGCCGGCGTCTCGCAGCGGGGAGTGGAAGTCGATACGGCCCGGGGAATCCGGGGAGCCTTTCTGCAGAAGGCGTTTGCCGGACGAATCGGATACGGCGATGAGGGGGGAGAGGAGGTCGGCTTTGCACTGAGCTTCGGACGGATTCAGGACGATACGAACTCGATCCGGTCGCTCACCACCGTTCACATGCTGGAAATTCCCGATACCGGTTCCTTCTCCAAAACCATCCCGATCATCGAGCGGCACGAGCTGATGCCGACCCCTGTGGAGGGAAATTCGGCTTCGGCCAGACTCTACATTCCGATCATTCCGGGTCTCTCGGTCAGCGGCGAGGCGGCTCTCAGCAACTACACGCGGGACATGTCGGCCGAGCCGATCGACGAGGAGATACCGCTGCTGGAGGATATCATGACGCAACGGATCGGCTCCCGCCTGGACTATGCACTGAACGCCTCCCTCGCCTTCAATCGTCCGACCTTCGGCGTGACGGCAAAGGCCGCCTATCTCGGTCCCGGCTTCGTCACGCTCGGCAACCCTTACACCCAGTCGGACAGGAAGGAGTTCACCCTGAATCCCCGGGTCTCGCTTCTCGGCCACAGACTGAACATCAGCGGCTCGATAGGACATCGGACGAACAACCTCTCCGGCACGCTGGCCGACAGAACGACGCAGATCATCGGAGGGGCGAACGTGACCGCACAGATCACCGAGAGCCTGAGCCTGGACGCCGGATACAACAACATGGGGATCAGCAGCAACAACCGCACGGATACGTTCCGGCTGAACAACAACACCGAGTCGCTGACCTTCTCTCCCACGTATGTCCTGGCGGGAGGATCGGCCACGCACATCCTTGCGGTCCAGTTCGGACTGGACCGGTACCGGGACAACAATGCGGTCTTCGGAACCGGCAACGACGTGAGCACCCGGACGATCGGCGGCTACTACTCTCTGGCGATGACTTCTCTCCCTCTTTCCGGAACACTCGCCGCCAACACCACCGAGCAGAGCATGGCCAACGGAGAGTTGACGATCAACAGTTTGTCGCTCGGAATCGGCTACCGTCTGCTGAATAACCGGTTGCAGCCCTCTCTGAGCGCCTCGGCATCACAGAGCACTCTTTCGGAGAACGAACCGCAGACCAGAGTTTCGTTCCGGATCGGAACCCGCTGGGAGATCCTCGAGAATCTGCATCTGGACCTGAGTGCATCGACCGACCTCAACACATACAGGGGGGGCACGGCGGAGCACTCGGTGACCGAGAACTTCATCCGGACCTCCGTGACGAAAGGGTTCTGAGAACATCTGCGCGAAAGTCTTCGCGGCAACACCACCACCTGCATCAGCTCAAACGACGCAGTTCCGGCAAACGGAACCGCCGGGAGGAGTCCGGCCGAAGATGAAAAAACGGAAGGCAATGGAAGTGCAGGCATCGTTTCCCCTTCGGGTAGTCAAGGCCGGGGGAATTCGTAATCGCCGAAGAATAGATTGAATGCAGTGCGAGAACAATACATGCAAACCATAATCAACGGAATCCCGCAGCGATGAGAAGAGAACGACAACTGCCGATACGCCTGGCCTGTCTGCTCCTGTTCGGAGCCCTGGTCTTCGTCCCGGCACTCGCTCAGAGCCAGGTGAGGCTCTCCCTGACGATGTCCCCGAGACCGAGTCCCTATCTTTCCGACTGGTCGTCGAAGAAAGAGACGGTGATCCTGACGGTCACCAACACAACGGCGGAAACCTTTGCCGCCCGGTTCGACGCACAACTGACGCGTGACGGATCGCAGGCGGCCGAGACGAAATTCGCACAGATGCCGACCGTACAGATCCCCCCCGGGGTCAGCACGTTCTTTGCCGACCAGATACTTCCGGGGAACGCCGTGAAGATCTACGGCAACGCACAGGAGACGGCCGTCCGGACAGGAATGCTCCCGGCCGGGTCGTATCAACTCTGTGTGAATCTTCTCGACGCAACCGATCCGTCGAAAAAGCTGGCCTCGATTCCATCGTGCAAAAATTTCAACCTGACCGGATACCAGCGACCGCAACTTATCTCTCCCGCCGACAAGTCCCAGGTGGGAAGGACCATGCCGCCGACGTTCCGGTGGGTGCCGGTCGTGCCCACTCCGTCGATTCCGGTCCGCTACCGTCTGATGGTTTTTGAAGTCCTCAAGGGGCAGACGCCGATGCAGGCCTTCCAGACGAATCAGCCGATCATCAACCGGTTTTCCGATCTGCACAACCAGATGATCTGGCCCCACGACGTTCCCTTCCCCGGTACTGCCTCCGTACTCGTCTGGACCGTTCGTGCGATTGACGAGAACGGTCAGCCGGTAGGGGAACCGGACGGCTACGCACAGCCCTTCAGCTTCACGATCGCCTCTTCCACCGGTCACGACACCACAGTGGTCGGCAACGGCGGGAATCAGGGGACGGGGAGTGATACCGCAGCGGGAGGATGGACCGGCACGGGAGGGACGGGGACGATCGGCGGCAACATCGGCGTCATCATCTATCCCGGTTTCGTCGATCCCTACGAACTCACACCGAAGAAACCGACCCCCTTCGCCGGAACGGTGCGGGATGCCTACACGAATTTTCCGGTGGCAAACGCCACCGTCCGGTTCACCTACGTCAAGCAGACGATTCAGGGATTCAAGGAGCAGAGCGGGAAGCTGACGGCAAAGACCGACGCAAGCGGCCGGTTCTCCTTCCCGGCCGTCTCCGCCCCCACCTTCTTCAGTCTTCGGGTAACCCGCGAAGGCTACAGTCAGAGCTACGAGATAGGTCCGGCACAGAAGATCGAAGGACCGATCGACAACTATGCCGTCCTGATGAAACCGGCCCGGCTGTCGATGATCGGGATGGTGAAGGACAAGAAGACGAACAAGCCGGTTCCCAACACCGTGGTGGAACTCTGGAAGCGTCCGCAGGTCGTCTGCGCCGCCTGTCCCCCCAATCCTTTCTTCCCGAACGGCATACCGAGCGGCGGGGGGATCAACGGCGGGGTCTACTCGCAGATTCCCGCCCAACTGGTGGCATCGACGAAATCGCTCGACATTGAAGAAGGTGAATCGGGAGG
>CAMLOB010000388.1 GCA_946481475.1 uncultured Chlorobiota bacterium
TCTCCTCCATCTGAATGTAGTAGAACTCGATAACGTTGGTCGTCTCGTACAGGCGAACCTGCCAGACCCACGGACCGGTGCCCCCCGTACTCCACCAGCGGGTATACCATTCCATAACCATCACCTGCGATCCGGGAGGGCCTTCGGTCTTATACTTCAGATAGCCGTTCTCGTGGGTTCGAATATCATCCCAGAAACCGCCGATCAGCGGATACTGTGCTCCGCCGTCCCAGGCGTTCGTATAGTCTACAATAGTGGTATGCGAACCGAACTTCAGCCAGCCATTTGAACAGAGCGTGAGTGTCGTATAGTTCGTACCGTCAAAATTGAAGGTGAATCCGATATTCACCGCCACCGTCTGATCGTCCACGTTGGCCCCGATTGCAGTAGAGGCGTTCGACATGTCGAAGGCATCTCCGGTCGTCTGTTCGAACAGATACTCCGAAAGAAGCGCATACGACTTAATTGGGAGGGCAAGCATACAGAAGCTTGCAGCCAGTAGAAGAATTTTGTACTTCATAGCAATGCATAATTTATGGTTGTTGGTCATCAAACGGCCAGTCGTTATAACACCGTATCAATAGAATCAGATTTTTCTCAGGTTCCGGAAATTTCATCACTTCCGGTGTCAAAGCAGAAATAGCGATGTACGGTAACGGGAACACGGCCCCTTGCCGACTATTGCGGCATTTCAAATAAATGAACGGCACGTGATTAAGTAAATGCGGCTATCCGGAAGGTTGCAGGATGAGTAGTGCTAACTCTGGATCTATCCTTACGGAAACAAAAGTTATGTATACCGGAAATGTGTTAAAAAAGCTTGATCACTTTGTGCTCTCCCGATCATACCATCCTCATTTCCACCATTCATCAAGCTCTTGATATACAACCCAAAACTTCGCGAAAAAGTTACCGCGAATCAAAAAAAGGGGTATACAGCCACAATTGTTTTCCTTACTTCCTATAACGCCCCATACAGATCCTTATTCCACTACAGGGAATTCCGCCTGTCTTACTTCTCCCACCTGTATGCCGTTCCAGTTGTCAATCGGTATTACCCTGAACGATTCCAGGGCTGCAAGTTCTTCACGCGATATTGCTCCGAGGTGACGAAGCAGACCGGTCATAATAACCGGCATTGTTTTGTTCTCTCCGTCTTCCAATTTTACGGCGATGCCGATAGGTCCGTTCTCCGTCTGTATTCCCACAAGCATTACTCCCATCGCACCCCGTTTGGCATAACACCTCCCTCTCAATATACGTATCAGCACCGTGTCATATCCCCCTTCGGAGTAGACCATTTCAGGTCGCTGCGCCATCGCATGCATCAAACGCTCCTCCGGCGTCCCCTCCAGTGCGGCCTTTTCCATAAAGTAAGCGGCGGAACGTGCCGCGTTGCGCAGGGGAACGAAGTATGTTGGGAGAGAACAACCATCAATACCAATCCCGATCGCATTTCGTTCCATTCCGCAGTACTCCGCAACCAGATCAAGGATACGCTGCTGCAACGGATGGGACGGCTCCAGATATCCCTCGACCGGCCAGCCCTGTGCCACACAGGCGGCAAGCATACCGGCATGTTTGCCTGAGCAATTATTATAGATTGCCGTCGGGGTCCCCTCCAGACGAATCAGTCTTTCCCGCATTTCCTTGTCCTCCGGCAGATGCCCCCCGCATTTCAGCCCCCCCTCACCCAGCCCGATTTTCTCCAGCATTTTCCTGACCGTCTGCACATGATAGTCTGCAGCCGTATGGCTGGCACAACAGATTGCCAAGGCCGCATCATCGAATCCGAACCTGTCGGCGGCTCCGCTTTCAACCACTGGAATCGCCTGGATCATCTTGATGGATGATCGCAGGAAGGTTCCGTAGTCCGCATCACCGATACTGAAGAGCAGATCACCAGCGGGATTGACCACCGCTATCGCACCTCTGTGTACTCCCTCAACGAATTCATTGCGCGTCGAGTATGCCAAGGGAAACGTGTTCATTGACTGATTCCGGATGTTCGATGTTGGATAAAGAATCTTCAGATATGAAATCGCCCTCTCCCCTTCCCGCATCCCGGAATTTTGCCTGCAGTTCACATCAGCACATCCGGGGACCGGCAGAGAAAGAGTCATGCTCTTCAGGTTCCCGTCTTTTCCCCCTCGCGAGGAGTTTGCCAGGAACGTTCGGTATCGGTGTA
The DNA here is from genome assembly GCA_946481475.1 of uncultured Chlorobiota bacterium. Next base: position 2,189 of record CAMLOB010000388.1, read on the forward strand.
ATCGGCAAGAGCCGTGCGTAGACGTTCGGGGATCGGGATCGGCCGTTTTTCTTCCCGGTCCACACAAACAAGCCGACAGTACCCTTCGGCCAGAAGAGTCTTCTCTCCTTCATGTATAAAACGGAAGGCAACGGTAAACGAGGTTTTTCCCCATCGGCTCACCCAGACCTCGATCCGCATCAGATCATCCAGTCGGGCCGGATATCGGTACTCGCAATGATATTCGGCCCGGATGGGAAAACACTCGATCTCTCTGAACGCTGTCGCGTAGGGAAGCCCGACCGAACGGTACATCTCGGTCTCGGCAATTTCGAAGAAGCGGATATAAGCGCCGTAGTATATAATGTGGGCCGCATCGCAATCGATCCAGCGCACACGCTCGTTTATCGTGAAAGGTTGACCCACTCTCTCGGGAAGTTCAATTGGACAAATCCGCCTGCGGCGAACGATTCACGGAATCCGTGACGTTTGATCGCAAGCCCACACGATCCTTGCGACCCTGTCTGAAAAAGCGGCCTAAAAATACGGGAACGGCGGAGAAACATCCACCGCAAATTGTGCAAGAGATGTTCCCACCTGTTTCGACAGCGGAGAAACGAAGGGCGGCTCAGCGCACAACCCGGTTGGAGCTGACAAAGCGGATTGATCTGACCGGATTGTCGAGCGTCAGGGGATCGAGCAAACCACCGTTTTTCGAGCTCCGCTCCACGGTCAAGGGAGCGTCTGTCGGAACGGCGTAGAGGAGATCGGTCCAGTAGTCGGCACCGACAACGCTGTAGGATTTACCCGGCATGATGTTGTCGAACTGTCCCCACGCCTTCGTGTCGATCCGCATCACCCCTTCAGGCGTGGCGAGGTAGAGGAAGGAGTCCTCGGTCAGCGAGGCAAAGTTCGGATGCCGACCCACATAGTCGGTCAGCGAAGGAGAGATAAAGGGACGTTCAAACACAACCTCATCGGAGAGAAGGTCAACGATGAAGAGAAGAGGATCGGTCTCTATCTCATACGTTTCCGGATCATCCCTCTCCTCTCCCGAGACCAGAGCCACCAGGAATTGTCCATCCGGATTGACATCAATGTAGAAGGGAGGCCGGGGGAAGTCGACGGTCGTCGTCACGTTGAAGTCCGGCTGATCATTGCTGTGGAATGTGGCCAGAGCACCCGTTCCATCCTCCTTCTCGATTGCGATGTAGACCCGATTGTCCCGGCTGACGCTTTCGAGATCGCCGTTATACTGGTCGTTGGTGGTGATGGCGGTCGGATTTCCCGGCAATCCGATGGTCCCGACGCGGACCAGATTGCGGGCGTCGACGTGGAAGACGTTCGGCGATCCGTAGGCGATCACCCACCCCTGCGAGTAGTTGCTGAAGGCCATACCGCTCAGCACAGCAGTATCGCCGGCGGGAAACCCGTCAAGCTCGGCACGCTTCTGTCGGGTCGCCAGATCAAGCACGATGATCTTCCCCGCCTGGTTGCTGTGCAGCCAGAGCTGCTCTCCGGCCGTTTCATACAGAGCGTCAATCGGAAGTCCGAGGGGATCTCCGTTCGCCTTCTCATATTCGGTCTGATCCAGTCCCCCGGTCACTTCATAGAAACGGGCGATCTCTCCTCCGCTCCCGGTTTCAACGGCCATCAGAGCAGTCTCGCGCCGTTCATCAGCCCCCGGATCGATCACGTCGGGTCCCTGCGTGCCACAGGAGAAAAGGGAGGGAAGAAGAAACAGAAGGGTTGCCAGAGTTTTGTATCGCATAATTATTACTTGTCGATCAGAGGCGAGTTCATTCCACATTGCTTGATTACCTGTTCACAAGAACCCTCGTCACCAACCAGAGTTTCAGGGCGATCCAGAGTTTGTGCGGAGCCCGCACCCGGATATTCTTTTCGCTGAAGACGTTGAATTCGTGCAGTTCTATCTTCTCAAGGAGACGATAATAGATCGCATCCATAATCTCGGCGGCGAACATCGTCTTGCGCTCATCCGGACGCAGAGCAGCTCGTGCCCGGCCGTAGTATTCGCGGGCACGACGGGTTTCGAAACGCATCAGTTCGATGAAGGGGAGATTATACCGGTTTGCAATCAGATCAGCCTCGCTGTAGCCGAAGGCCCGCAGGTCCTCCATCGGCAGATAGATCCGCCCACGCTCGGCATCCGTTCTGATGTCACGCAGAATATTCGTCAACTGAAGCGCGATGCCCAGATCGACCGCATACTCTTTCGTCTCCTCGTAGCGATATCCGAAGATCTCGATGCAGATAAGTCCGACGACCGAGGCGACGCTGTAGCAGTATTCGCGCAACTCCTCGAACGTCTCGTAGCGACTGCGGACCAGATCCATTTCCATTCCGTCGAGCAACGTCAGAAAGTACTGCTTCGGTATGCGGAACCGTTTGACGACGGCCGACAGAGGGGAAAGGATCGGGTGGCGGGACTCTCCCCGATAACACCGCT
>CAMLOB010000389.1 GCA_946481475.1 uncultured Chlorobiota bacterium
GATTCCCCTGTCAACCTTTTAGCATCATAGGGCAACGGAAAGGGTTTGAGGATGCTCGCGGCACTCTTTTCTTTGAAATTGCAAGACTCCTCGACGAAAAACGACCACGCGCCTTTGTTTTGGAAAATGTCAAGCTCTTAGTAGGACATAACAAGGGGCAAACGTTGCGGAGGATTATAGAAGTGTTGCGAGAACTCGGCTATTACGCCGATTATCGAGTTCTCAATGCTTTAGACTTTGGATTACCGCAAAAACGGGAACGTGTATTTATAGTCGGCTTTCGAGATCCGACTGAATTTATTTGGCCGCAAGGGAATACTCCGATGAAGCCTCTGGCTTCTGTACTTGAATCCGATGTTCCCGACGAGTTTTATGCCTCTGAATATATCCGGAGCAAAAGACTCGATAAACACCCGGCAACGAAAGAACCTACGATATGGCATGAAAACAAATCAGGGCATGTCAGTGCCTATCCCTATTCCTGCGCTTTACGTGCGGGAGCTTCGTATAACTACCTTCTTGTAAATGGTGAGAGAAGACTTACGCCTCGTGAGATGTTCCGTCTGCAAGGTTTTCCTGATACTTTTGATATAGTCAGCAATTATAGTCAGGCCAGGAAACAAGCCGGAAACAGCCTCCCGATTGCAGTGGCGGAAGCTGTTATTGAACAAGTTCTAAGTGCTTTATATAGAAAGCATGTATCGATTAACGGAACCCATCATAGAACACCCAACCCTCAACTTACCTTGCTTGAACTGGAGAACGTTTATAATGCAGCGACCGCGACTTAAAACAGTTGAGAAGTATCATCCCCCTTATCCTTTAAATTCTTTCCCTTCTGACTTTGCAATTCACCTCGGACGCGAGGTTGTCTATCTACTGGCAACCAGAGATACTCCTCGTCTTGAAGGTTCGGACTGGGAATCAATCTTCGCTCGCTTGATAGGTGCGGAGTGGAAGCCATCCAACGTCGGCCTAGATGATGTCAGACTTGAACAGACCGCTTGGGGTGCAAAAACCGTTAAGAACTCGAATCCATTTAATGCCAAGCGTATTCGCCTTATTTCTGGAAGGAATTCTACTATTTATTCCTATGGCGATACAAAAATTACCGATGAAGACCCCCAACTCCTTGGCAGCAAAGTACTTTCAATCTGGAATGAGCGTGTCTCAGCACTTCGACGACACTTTCGACATCTTCGTACGGTGGTCTTGGTTAAATCTCATGACTTGTTAAGATTGGCGGTATTTGAATTTGAGACTGTGATCTATCCCGAGGAGAACTATGTATGGACCTGGAACTCACGGGGCAATCTTGAAGGTCGTCATATCGAATCCGGCAACCATGTTTTTACATGGCAGCCACATGGATCACAGTTTATAATAATTGAAGAGGTTCCCTCCAACCGTTTAGCTATCCGTCTTAAGAAGCCTCCCGAACTCGACCGTGAAGAAGTTCTACGCACTCTTAACTTTGACCCTTCATGGATAGAGGTTGTCCGATAACTTGACCGGATTTTCTCTTCCAATTGTTCTCGACATCAACAGACTCCGCGAAGGAGAAGTGCCGAAGAATTCGGCGTAGCCGAGGGTAATTTGGTCATAGTCCTTGCATAGCTTCATATTCCTAATTCAACCCCACCGCAAAGCTCCCCTCGCTCAGCGTCATGGTCCCGGCCCCCTCGGTCTGCTGAAGCGTTCCGGAAAATGTCCCCTTGATCTTCGACTCATCCCCTTCGGTCAGCACCAGATTGCAGTCGGTCGGGTTATCGCACAGCCAGGTGACCGTGTCGTTCTGCGTGATGTGCCTGTAGGTAATCAACAGACTGTCGGATGTCGTCATCGTGTAGGGGAAGTTGAGTGAGGACGGATCCTGAGCAAAGGAGATGATCAGCACCTTGTCCGGCTCGTCCAGCGGATCGTCGCTCGGTTCTATTCCGGAGATGCGGACCTTGTTTGCGGCGTCGTCATAGAAGCTTGTGACGGAGGTGGCGGGGAAGTCAATCAGATCGCCGTCGACGCTGACTTTCAGCACCGTTGTCCCGATCGGCGCGATCGGTTCACCGTCATCTTCCGAACAGGCGACTGCAAAGACCGCCAGCGTAGCGAGAAGAAGACCGGTCATCATCTTCCGAACGTATATCGTGCTTGTTCTTTTCATGGTTGTTCCTCGTGTAGTATGTCGGTGGCACGAAATCATCAGCAGGGGATGGTGTGTGGCGTTGAACAACAGAAAAACGACCCGGATAGTTCGCTGCGGGAGAACTTCATGCTTCCTCTACAAAAACGGCTTCGTGGGAAAAGTCACCGCGAAGAGACCAGGGGGGCGAAGAATCATCAGGTAACGAAGTCCGGCACGATACGTGGCTTTGTCATGACCATGAAACATACGTCCCTGCTTCTCCTTGCCGTTTTTCTTATCAACGGCTGCTCCGAATCCCTGCCGGAATCGCACCCCATTTCCGACGATAGCCCTCCTCCTCCCGATCTCTTCGACACCTATCTCGACACCGACTTCCCCCCCGCCGACGGCTTCGACTTTCCGGTGGGAGATGTGAACGGAGAAGGGAGCTATCGGGACAAAGCGACCGGGAAGGAACACAACGGCTGGTATGTCGCCACAAAGTTCGCCGAGGAATATCGCCTGGGGATCCACCCGGGAGAAGACTGGAACGGCAACGGAGGGGGATCGACCGATCTCGGCCAGCCGGTCCGCTCGGTCGCCGACGGTCGCGTGGTGACGGCGAAGGATTTCGGTCGGCTCTGGGGGAAGGTTATCATGATCGAACACCTCTACTACGAGAACCATCACAAACGAACGATTCACTCGGTCTATGCCCATCTCGACAACACCGAGGTGAAGCCGGGAGAGATCGTAAAGCGACGTCAGGAGATCGGCACGATCGGGCAGGATCCGGACAAACTCTACCCCCCGCATCTGCACCTGGAACTGCGGAACGATCTCTCCCTCTCTCCCACCTACTGGCCTTCATCGGATGGGAAAGATATCGAGTGGGTGAAGGGACACTATCTGTCCCCAAGCCGGTTCATCCGATCTCACCGAAAACTCTTTGTCCCGCAGAAGGAGAAGAGACTGGTTCTGATCGATCATGAAACGTATCGGATGAAGCTCTTCAAACAACGTGAACTGATCGGCGAGTACGACGTGAACTTTGGTCAGGGGACCGGACGGAAACGGGTGGAGGGGGACAACAACACACCGAAGGGAATGTACTTTGTCATCGAAAAGGAGAAGGGGGAAATTCCGGGGAAGTACGGAGCCTATTTCGGCGGCCACTGGATCAAGGTCAACTATCCGAACGCCTTCGATGCAGCGTGGGGCCGGGCAAACGGGAAGATTTCCGAGAGGATGGAAAAGGAGATCGCCTCGGCGTGGCGCGAGCGAAAGCCGACATCGCAGGGAACCTCTCTCGGGGGCGGGATCGGTCTGCACGGCTGGATACGGGAGTGGGAGGATGAGGGATCCCGCAGACTTTCGTGGGGATGTGTCGTGCTTCACAACCGGGATATCGGAGAGGTCTACCGGCAGTTGCCGATCGGTGCGATGGTGGTGGTGATGTAGATAGAGTCTTGTCCCCGTTCTGCTCTTTCCCTGGGGAGAATTTCCGGGAAGATTTACCATCCGCCGTGGCGAACAGAAGAGCAGCGGAATCAGTGCCGGGGTCGGACCCGGCGGGTCGGTTCGGCCTGCAGGGGATCGTCGGGCCAGTAGTGTTTCGGGTAACGTCCTTTCAGTTCTTTCTTCACCTCGGCATATGTCCGCTCCCAGAACCCGGCAAGGTCCTGCGTCACCTGCACCGGACGATGAGCGGGAGAAAGGAGATGGAGCGTCAGGGGGACTCTGCCCGCAGCAATGCGGGGCGTATCGGTTGCACCGAACATCTCCTGCAGGCGGACCGGCAGCACGGGTTCGTCGGGATTGCCGTAGTCGATCCGGATATGGGAACCGCTCGGGACCTCCATCCGCTCCGGAGCAAGCCGGTCCAGATCGCGCATCTGTTCCCAGTCGAGCAGCGAGAGAAGGGCCGAGCGAAGATCAAGCGACTTCAGCCTGTTCCGCCCCCTCCCCGATGCAAGGGCAGGTCGAAGCCATTCGTCAAGTCGCTCCGTCAGGGGGACATCCGACATATCGGGCCAGGAAGGATCGTGGCGCCGGTGAAGGAAGGTGATCCTGTCCCGCAACGCCCTCAACTCTTTTGTCCAGTCGAGGCGGCTGAGTCCGGCGGAACGAACCCCCTCAAGCGTCGCCTCCACAAGCAGCGCGTCGTCGGGTCGCTCGATCCGTTTCGATCCGAGCACCAGCGCACCGAATCTCTCCTCGCGAAACGCGGCAACGCCGCCATCCTTTTCCTCCCACTCCACACGGTCGACAAACCGGATGTGGGGAGCAAAAATTTCCCGGATCGTCTCAAGCGTGATCGGCGCGGCAAGCGTGACCACCCCCTGCCGGGTTCCCCCGCCGGAGGCCTGCATCGACGGTACCACGAGATACTCTTCCCGCGACAGATGCCCGGTCCCGGCCAGCCGGACGCTCTGCCCGTTGCTCAGCAGATACCGATCCTCTTTCCCCTCCCGTCGCTGCGCGATCCGGTCGGGATAAGCGAGCGCA
>CAMLOB010000390.1 GCA_946481475.1 uncultured Chlorobiota bacterium
GGAGCGTGGTAACCGTAGTCGACCAGACGCTTGGCGACATCCTCGACCTCGATTCCGGAAGACATCTTCAGCGGACGGAGATCAAGGATGCACTCATGTGCCACCATGCCGTTCTTCCCTTTGTAGAGGACCGGATAGTACTCTTCAAGTCGACGAGCAATATAGTTTGCATTCAGAATCGCCACCTTCGTCGCATGGGTCAGTCCTTCTCCTCCCATCAGCTTGATGTAGGCCCAGGAAATCAGCAGGATGCTGGCACTCCCCCAGGGGGCGGCCGCAATCGCACCGATCCCCTCCTCTCCCCCTACCCCTTCGACAAGGGGATGCTTGGGAAGGAACGGAGCCAGATGTTCCGCAACGCCGATCGGTCCCATTCCGGGTCCCCCTCCACCATGCGGAATACAGAAAGTCTTGTGCAGATTCAGATGGCAGACGTCGGCACCGAAATCTCCCGGACGGCAAAGTCCCACCTGGGCGTTCATGTTCGCTCCGTCCATATAGACCTGTCCGCCATGCGAGTGAATGATGTCGCAGACTTCGCGAATCGATTCCTCGAACACACCATGCGTACTCGGATAGGTGACCATCAGAGCGGCCAGATCGGTACTGTGAGCCTCGACCTTCGTACGCAGGTCGTGCAGATCGATATTCCCCTCGGCATCGGTCCCCACAACCACCACCTTCATGCCGGCCATCACCGCACTTGCCGGATTTGTTCCGTGAGCCGAATTCGGAATCAGGCAGACATTCCGATGGTCGTCTCCCCTGCTGCGATGATAGGCCCGGATAACGAGGAGACCGGAATATTCTCCCTGTGATCCGGCATTCGGCTGCAGAGAAATTTTCGCGAAGCCGGTAATCTCCTCAAGGTCACGTTCAAGAGTATCGAAGATATACTGATATCCCTTCGTCTGCTCCAGAGGAGCAAACGGATGGACCCGCCCGAACTCCGGCCACGTCACCGGAATCATCTCCGTTGTGGCATTCAGTTTCATCGTACAGGAACCGAGCGAGATCATCGATTGAGTCAGCGACAGATCCCGCGACTCAAGCTTCTTCATGTAGCGGAGCATCTCGGTTTCGGAGTGATGGGTGTTGAAGACCGGATGCGTCAGGAATTCCGAGGTACGCTGATGCGGAGCCGGATAACTGAACTCCTCATCGGCTATGCACTCCTCAAGTTTGAGGGTCCGGTCGGAACCGGTGGCGAAGATTTCCAGCAGCGACTCAAGTTCAAAGATCCTGACCGCCTCGTCGAGAGAGATGCCGATGGTCGTTTCGTCGATCCGGCGAAGATTGATGTGCGCCTGACCGGCCGCCTCAAGAATCGCTTCGGTCTTCTCTCCCGTCTCCACGCGGAGGGTATCGAAGTAAAGATCGTGGACAACGGTATGCCCCAGCTTCCGCAGGCCCCCGGCAAGCGTCCGGGTCATCCGGTTGACGCGCAGGGCAATTTTCCGGATCCCCTCAGAGCCGTGATAGACGGCATACATTCCGGCAATGACGGCCAGCAGGACCTGGGCCGTACAGATATTGCTTGTCGCCTTCTCCCGGCGGATATGCTGCTCACGAGTCTGCAACGCCATGCGGAGAGCAGGATTTCCCTGCGCATCGACCGAGAGACCGATGATCCGTCCCGGAATCTTCCGTTTGAATTCATCGCGGCACGAGAAGTAGGCCGCGTGCGGGCCGCCGTAACCGAGCGGAACGCCGAACCGCTGCGTGCTGCCGACGGCGATGTCGGCGCCGAACTCTCCCGGCGGCGTCAGCAACGTCAGGGCCAGCAGATCAGCGGCAACGGTGACCAGAGCTCCGGCTTCGTGAACCTGCTCGATGAAGGGACGGTAGTCATGGATTGCTCCATCTTCCGCCGGATACTGAAGCAGGGCACCGAAGATCGGCGTGGAGAAGTCAAAGGTGCGATGATCTCCGACAATCACATCGATGCCCAGAGCCTCGGCCCGGGTCTTCACCACTTCAATCGTCTGCGGGAAGCAGAGTTCCGAGACAAAGAAAGCCTCGGCATCCCCTTTCGCCTCGCCGTAGCTCATATGCATCGCTTCGGCGGCTGCGGTCCCCTCATCCAGCAACGAAGCGTTGGCGATCGGCAATCCGGTCAGGTCGATGACCATTGTCTGAAAGTTCAGCAGCGCTTCAAGCCTCCCCTGCGAAATCTCCGCCTGATAGGGCGTATACTGCGTATACCATCCGGGATTTTCCAGAACGTTCCGGAGGATGACCGGAGGCGTGATGCAGTCGTAATATCCCAGACCGATAAACGACCGGGCAGAAGTATTCATCGAGGCGATCCGGCGCAATTCGCCCAGCAGTTCGTATTCGCTCATCCCTTCCGGGATACTCAGAGGACGATCGAGCCGGATACCGGCCGGTATCGTGGCGTTCATCATCTCGTCCATCGACTTGTAGCCGAGATAATCAAGCATTGATCGGACTTCCTCTTCGTTCGGTCCGATATGTCGCTGGACAAAATTGTCCGTGGTCCTGATCTCCAGTTCGCGCAGCGTTCCCGCCATGTGTGGTTATACTTACGGATAGTTGATGTTGATATGAATTCAGATATGCAAAACTACTCGACTTCCTCACGCCGAGTCGTCATAGTACGTTTCATGCGGAAGCTCTTCCATTCCCCGCCCGAATTGTTCCCCCTCCCCCTATCCGGTTTACCCGATCCTTTGTCCCTCTCGCACCCCTTCCCCTCGACTCACCCCCGCAACCGCTCGGTATCGACCAGATTCAGATATTCCACCTTCTCCAGCAACTCCCCGCGCGACTCGACATGCTCGGGATCCGGAAGGCATACGTCCACCGGACAGACGGCGGCACATTGCGGCTCGTCGTGAAAACCGACGCACTCGGTACACTTGTCGGGCACGATATAGTAGTAGTCTTCCGAAAAGAACCCCTGCGCTCCGCTCGGCGCCTCCTCGTCGGGGCGATAGGTTACTCCGGCAAGCGTCCAGAACGTTCCCCCTTCATAGATGGCATTGTTCGGGCATTCCGGCTCGCATGCGCCGCAATTGATACATTCTTCAGTGATTCTGATGGCCATGTCGTTGCAGGCTCCGTAGCAGCGTGGATGTTTTTGCTGTTCTCCTTCGTTTCCTCTCAACATAACGAAAGGATTGGTCGCATCGCAATCGGACCAATCCTTTCAGATGTTTCAAACAATCATTCCTCCCGGGCAGCCGATAAACAGCCTGTCTGTATCTACCGCATCAAGATCGCGGGCCTGATATCGCGATCCTTCTGCGGCCCGGTCAGCACAAATGTGTAGAGTCCGCTCGGCAGTCTTCCCGCATCGAACTTCACGGTATGGGTTCCGGATTCCATCCGCCCCTCGAAGGGTGTGGCGATCAGGCGTCCCTCCTCGTCGAACACATCGATCCGAACCGGCCCGGGACTGGAAAGCTCCAGCGTGATCTCGGCGGCAGAGACAAACGGATTCGGAGAGATGCTCCGGAAGGCGGCCCCCGACTTCACCTGATGCAATGTTCCGCCGCCGACGCTGCTCGTCAGGGGTGTCTCCAGGATATAGAACTCACCGTCGGTACCGGTCATGTAGTAAAGCCCGGTCGTACCGGTCGTCGGATAGAAAACGAGACCGTAGACATCAATGGATTTATTGTCCTCGACAATAATGGGGATCTCCGCTATGACGGCAAATTGCGAACCGATATTCAATCGCTGCAACGCGTCGGGAAGCGTCGTTCCCGGCTGGGCGTTCTCCACACTCTGGGCAAGGGCCGATCCATCCCAGGTCAGCCCCACGCGACGATCTCCCGTCCCACCCTGAAGCGGATCGGTAGAGCTGATCACCCGTCCGTTATCGTCGGGATCGATAACATACGCCCGTCCGTCGAGACCGGCGGAAACAACAGTCAGCCCTTCGGGCGTTAATGTGACGCCGCTGATCGTACTCTGGGGAAGAGGAACCTCCCCCTGCAATACTCCCGCCGTATCAAGAATATAGAGATGGGAATTGCTGAAGTCCGACAGATTCGCGGTCAGGACAAAGAAACGATCGTTTCCGTTCTCTCCATCGTAGGCCAGATCGATGATCTCACCGGCGACGGCCGAACGAATAATTTTCTGTCCGGTGGGGATAAGCGTCGGCAACCGCAGGGCAAGAATCTCGTCCGTCGTCTTGTTGACGGCCCAGAGATCCCGACCCCGAATCGCAATCGCTCCGGCAATGAAGCCTCGCTGACCGCGGGAATCGGTATTGGCTTTCGGAGAGAGTGCGAAGGCATCCGAATCGACTACCTTGCCTCCATCGAGCGTCTCAATCCGGACGACGGCATTGGTCGTACGGATAAACGGGACGATATGTCCGTATGTGGAACCGCTGCTGACCACTCCGAGCGTATCGAACGTCTGTCCGCCGTCATAGCTGATCAGCACACGAACCGGAGTTTCAAATCCGATCCATGCGATGTTGATCGTATCGTTCGACTCGAACGTTTGTCCGCCGTTCGGCTGGATGATCGCCGGCGGGGGCTGCGGATTCTCTATGCTGATCTCGAACATCGAACGTCCGTGCGTGGCCGCAACCAGAGTTCGTTTTGAACGATGGATTTCCATATCGGCGATCGGAACGAAAGGAAGGCCG
>CAMLOB010000391.1 GCA_946481475.1 uncultured Chlorobiota bacterium
GTTCGGTTTTCTTTCGCACGACGGCACGCACAACATGACGATCTCGACGCCGGACGTGGCGGTCTTCGGGAATGCGGATCTGTGGCTTGCGAACAACGACGGCACTGCGAGCACGCTTCGGTTCTATGAAGCGGAGAATGAGGCCGGTCTCTTCCCGAGCGGAACACACTACACCTCGTTCCGGGCCGGAGATCAGACGGCCGACATCGAGTACACGCTTCCGACAACGACGTCGGCAACGGGAACCGTCGGCCACGGCGTGCTGCAGATCGACTCGGCGACCGGACAGTTGAGCTGGGTAATGCCGGACGCGATCACGCCCGGCTGGAACCTGAGCGGCAACGGGGGGACGACGGCCGGAACAAACTTCATCGGCACCACCGATAACGAGCCGTTCGAAATCCATGTCGACGAGTCGAGCTCCACCGGCACCGACGGTCGTGGCCGCGTGGCACGTTTCGTCCCCGGAGCCGAGTCGCCGAACCTCGTACTCGGCTTTCAGGAAAACAGCGTGGGGGCCGCCGTCAAGGGGGGAACGATCAGCGGCGGCGGACGTGCGGGCAGTCCGAACTCGGTGCTTTCCGATTACTCGACCATCGGCGGAGGACGCCAGAACTCGATCTCCGGCTCGATCACATCGACCATCGGCGGCGGAGCTCTTCTCACCATCACGAACTCTCCGAACGGAACGGTTGGCGGAGGATTGGTGAACACGGTCTCCGGTTCGTCGACCGGGACGATCGGCGGCGGAGCGAGCAACAGCATCAGAGAGAGCTCCTATAATTCAACGATAGGGGGAGGCTCCAGCAACATGATCAATCAATCCTACCAGTCGGTGATTGCCGGGGGGACGGGGAACAACATTACGGAGAACTCGCCTTTGTCGACGATCGCCGGCGGATTATCCAACGAGATCAGATCTAGTTCGACTGCCGCGACGATCGGAGGGGGTAACAACAGCGGAGTCATCGCAGGCATCGGCGCGACGATCGGCGGAGGCGGACAACACGTGATCAACGCTTCGCATTACGCGACGATCGGCGGCGGAAGCAACCACAGCATTGTGGAACAGTCGAGCCGGTCAACGATTGCCGGAGGTTTCTGGAACACGATCTCCGGTGGTTCGGAGGGGGCGACGATCGTCGGTTACCACCACACGATCGACAGTTCGGATTACGCAGCGGTGGTGGGAGGACGCGAGTTGACGCTGCGGGGAGCGGATCGGAGCTTCGGGTTTCTTTCGAACGACGGCACACACGACATGACGATCTCGACGCCGGACGTAGCGGTCTTCGGGAATGCGGATCTGTGGCTTGCGAACAACGACGACTCTGCGAGCGCGCTCCGGTTCTACGAATCGAAGAGCGGGTCGGGAGCCTTCCCGAACGGGGCGAACTACACATCGTTCCGGGCCGGAGATCAATCGGCGGATATCGAGTATCAACTTCCCGTCGCAGCAGGAGCCGCCGGCAGTCTGCTCTCCATCGAGGCCGTTTCCGGAACGCATGTTTCGCTCGACTGGACCTCCGACGCATCCCTTTCTTCGCTTGCCCTGAACGGCGCGACCCCCGTCACCAACTCACGGATTGTCGTGAACGAAAGCCACTGGACCTCACAGGGGACGGCGCCGACGGCGGTGGGTGACGGGACGAATCTTGCCGCAACGATTACGGTTGCCCCTCCGTCGACCGACGTGGTCGGAACCGTCAGCGCGACCGACGGCGGCGGGATCGGGACCGGAGTGATCACCGTCACGTTCGATGCGGCCTACGGGGGCAGTCCGATCGTGCTGATTGCTCCGGCGAACCTCACGGCCGCCCAGTCGGCCTTCTACCTGAACAACGTCAGCGCCACGAGCTTCGATATCAATATCGCGACCACATCGGGCAACGGAACGGACACGTACATCTTCAACTATCACGTGATCGAAGCGAACTGATTCGATAGTTCGCACGCGGCATCTTCACGTACTGACCGTTGGTACGAGACCGTGCGCCGGGCGTCGTGATCGACGATCGAAGGGGATAAGGGAAACGTCACCCCCACCTCGCCGCCGCATCGGCGATCCGTGGGGAGCATATCACAGCAATTCAATTTCAACGAACGATGCAGATTATCAACCGCTTCGCTTTCATTGTCCTCTGTACGCTTCTGTTGCCCGGTCTCCGGCTCTCCGCACAAGACCGTGACCTCCGCGCCGAACGTATCGTCGTCGACGACGACGGAGCAGACGGCACGGTGAATACCATGACGATTCAGGCGCCGAATCCTCTGGGACGGAACACGGTGCTGACCATTCCGGACCTCGGGGCGGATTCGCTGCAGTTCCTTTTGTTCAATCCCGAATCGAGCGTCGCATCCGTCTGGCTTCTCGGGGGGAACGCCGGGACCTTGCCCGGTACGAATTATCTGGGGACCAGCGATACGACCGCACTTCGACTCTATGTCAACCGCGGATTCGGCAACAGTCTGATCCTGAACACGAACGGGAGTTTGCAGAGGGACGCCGCAGGGGACTCCCGAGGATCGGGTGCGGTTGATTTGCAGCTCAGCCGGGCGGCGGCGGCTCAGGTGGCGGCTGCAGAAGCTTCCGTTATCGGCGGCGGAGCCCGAAACGGGATAGACTCGACGGCGATCCGAGCGGTCATCGGAGGAGGATATGAAAACGTTGTCGGGAGAAGTTCTTTGAATGCCGTGATAGGTGGAGGGAGCGGCAACTCGATAAAGATGAATTCGCTTAACTCGACCATCTCGGGCGGAGGAGGGAACGTGATCGATTCGGCGGCGCAAGAGTCGACGATCGGTGGAGGAACCGTCAACGCCATCAGGGCCGGCTCGTCAGTCGGGATAATCGGCGGCGGGAGCCGGAACACCATCGACTCGTCGTCGTTTCGCACGACGATCGGCGGCGGCTACGAGAACTTCATCGGCAGGAATTCCGCCGTCTCGGTCATTTCCGGCGGACAGGCAGATACGATATACGCGGCGGCTCAGCAGTCGACAATCGGCGGCGGATCTCACAACGTCATCAACACCGGTGCCGGTCAGTCGACGATCGGCGGCGGAGGGAACAATTTTATAAAATTGAATGCCAGTCAATCGACAATCTCGGGGGGAGGAGGAAACATCGTTGATACGGGATCAATACAGTCGACAATTGGCGGCGGGCGGGACAACAAGGTCTCCAACGGTTCGACGCAGTCGACGATCGGTGGTGGCGCATCGAATGCGGTACAGGGGTCGTCGGGTCAGTCGACGATCGGCGGAGGGAGCGTCAACGTCGTCAGGGGGGGATCGCCGGCAGGGACAATCGGCGGCGGGAGCCGGAACACCATCGACTCGTCGTCGTTCCGCTCGACGATCGGCGGCGGCTACGAGAACTTCATCGGCAGGAATTCCACTGTCTCGGTTATTTCGGGCGGACAGGGAGATACGATCTACGCAGCGGCTCAGCAGTCGACAATCGGCGGCGGAGCCCACAACGTGATCAACACCGGTTCCAATCAGTCGACAATCAGCGGCGGTACGAACAATGCGGTAAAGTCGAACGCCGTTCAGTCGACCATCTCGGGAGGGAGCGGGAATCTGGTTGAGTCGTCGCAGGGGGTGATCGGTGGCGGACAGAACAACACGATCAGGGTCAACGCGACGATAGCGACAATCGGTGGCGGGAGTTCGAATACTATCGATTCGTCGGCATTTCGCTCGACGATCGGCGGAGGATACCTGAACTTCATCGGCAGGAATGCCTCCATCTCGGGCATTTCCGGAGGCCACGGAAACATAATACGTCTGGGCGCTCAGCAGTCGACAATCGGCGGTGGTGTTCAAAATGTGATCGACACCAGTGCCGGCCAGTCAACAATCAGTGGAGGTGTCCTGAACTCTGTTGGGAACGGTTCGGTACAGGCGACAATAGCCGGAGGAGCATCCAACACAATCGTCGGAGGTTCAGCGAAAGGGAGCACTATCGGAGGAGGTCTCGACAACACCATCGGTACGGGGGCAGGGTATTCGGCGATACCGGGCGGGCGCGGTCTGACGCTGGAGGGGGGAACGAGCTTCGGTTTCCTGGCCAACACCCCCGTAAGTGGTGCTGACAGCATGAGGATATCGAGTTCGAAGGTGGCCGTCTTCGGGAACACCGATCTCTGGCTGGCAAACAACGATAACGGTGCAAGTGCATTGCGCTTCTACGGGGCGAACAGCGCCAAGGGGATTTTTCCACCCCCGGGTATCTACTACACGGCAATCATGGCCGGAACGCAGAGCACGGATATCACCTACACGCTGCCGACGGCGGCTCCGACCGCCGACGGGCAGATTCTGTCGAGCACGACGGGTGGCATGATGAGTTGGGTGAATGGTCCGAACGTCGGCTGGAGTCTTGACGGCAATGGAGGAACAACTCCGGGAACGAACTTTCTGGGAACAACGGACTCAACGGCACTCCACCTGTACGTGAACAATGGTTCAAGCAACAGTCTGATTCTGAACGGCAACGGAAGCATACAGCGAGACAACAACGGAGACGGACGCGGCGCCAACGGGGTGGATCTGCAGATCAGTCGCAGTTCATCGACACAGGTCGCCTCAGGCTCACATGCAATCATCGGCGGCGGGAGCGG
>CAMLOB010000392.1 GCA_946481475.1 uncultured Chlorobiota bacterium
AGCCTACTGCGTGGACACGCTCTCGGGATATGGACATCACGAACAGGTGTTGAAACATAAGCAAATTCGGAAAAGCCTCGGACATGCCGATTCCTCTCTTCATTCATGCGGTTCCTCGGGGAAAGAGTAACTTGGGGCGAATACGCTCCACCCGGGACCGATCATTCGGGTCGGGATCACCCGAAGAAGATCAATCAATGGATACAACAGAACTTCAGCACCATGAGCGACTACAAACAATGGGATTCCCCGCCGTCGATGGGGATCGAGACCGACCGGAACTGGAAAGCGATCATTGCAACGAACAAGGGGGAGATCACCCTTGAACTCTATCCGGAACATGCCCCGAAAACGGTTAACAACTTTGTCTTTCTGGCCCGTGAAGGGTTCTATGACGGAGTCAGCTTCCACCGGGTGATCGAGGACTTCGTGATTCAGGGCGGGGATCCGACAGGAACGGGAATGGGGGGGCCGGGCTATCGGTTCGAGGATGAGACGGCAGGCAATCCGTTGAAGCACGAGACCGGCGTGATCTCCATGGCGAATGCGGGACCGAACACGAACGGAAGCCAATTCTTCATCACACACTCTCCCCAGTCCCATCTGGACGGACGCCACACGGTCTTCGGCAAGGTGGTCGACGGGATGGATGTCGTCAACACCATCGAACCGGGGGATGTGATGGAGAAGGTGACGATTGAGTAGCGGGGCGATCTGCCGTCACGCACATCCGGAACAGAACCCGACAAGAATAAAGAGAAGAAAAAGAGAAAGGGTGGACGTCCCGAAACGTCCACCCTTCTGCTCTCTCTGTTTATCTTTCTCCCGACTCCCGACTCCCGACTCCCGACTCCCGACTCCCGACTCCCGACTCTCACTCACACGGCTTCCTCACCAACGCCGTAATCCGTCGGTTCTGGCCCCGCACCCGCTCAAGCGATTCGGCGGAGATGGAACCCGGATCGGGTTCGTTGATCTTCGGCAGCCGACTCCCGTAGCCGATCGTTCCCAGCAACTTGTCCGGATTGACCCCGTTGGCTACAAGCCAGTCTCTGACACGGTCGGCGCGGAGTTTCGAGAGTTTTCGGTTCCAATCGGCATTCCCTTCGCTCGAGGTATGTCCTTCAATCAGCACTCCGACGTCATCGCACTCCTGAAGGAAATTCAACAGGTTGACGAGATTCTCCCCGGTTTCCGGACGGGTAAAGTCGAGATCGTCGCTGTTCTGCCGGAAGAAGATATTGGAGAACTCTTTTCTCTGCCCCGACTCGAGTGCCGGGTAGCCGCCAAGATCGGGATCGGTCATCGGATCGATCCCCGCCCTTCCGTCAGGACAACCCATGTTTGCAGGTGATCCCGGAATCGTCGGACAATTGTCCTCGCTGTCGATAACGCCGTCTTCGTCTGTGTCGGGACTCAGCGGATCGGTGCCGGTTCTGGCCAGCTCTTCGTTGTCGGAAAGCCGGTCCTGATCGGTATCGGCGGTTCTGGGACTCGTTCCGTGCCGTTGCACTTCGGACATATCCGAGAGCAGATCTCCGTCGGTATCGGCCGCAAGCGGATCGGTGTTGTAAAGCTTCACCTCTTCTCCGTCGGTCAGTCCGTCGCTGTCGCTGTCCTGCGAAAAAGGATCTGTGCCGTACTCGTCACGTTCGGCCCGATCGCTCAGATGGTCGCCGTCGCTGTCAATCTCTTCGCTTTCACTTTCAAACGCCCCTTTCGGAGCTCCGGGACGGTCCATTGCGGGGGGAGCCGGGGTCTCCGGTTGGGAAGGGGACGGACGTTCAGGGGAGGATTCCGTCGGCGATTCTTCGCTCGGCGGCGGCGGCACATCTCCCGAGGCCAGAGGGTTCGACTCCTCCGGTTCCGGCTTCGGCTCCTTCTGCCATACGCGATAGGAGAGACCGACCCGGATTGCCGTGAAATGATCCGACTGGGTCGGTTGCGTTCCCGGACCGGTAGTGATCAACCCATCGACATAGTCCACATAGTTTGCATAGCCGTCCAGATAGTCGGTGAATGTCCGGTGATAGACCCCTTCGATCCACGCACGCCACTTCTCGGCGAAGTCGTATTCAAAGCCGACCCCCATCGGAATCATGAACGATGTGGTGCTGTAACTGCCGGTGATGTTCCTCGGCAGCGGATCGCCGTTGTCGTTCTTCGGATTGAACGAGACGACGCCGAGACCAAGCAGAGCGTACGGAGAGAGCTTCTCCTGGATGAAGTACCACTTCCCGTAGATCTGGGCATTGGTCAGACCGATGTCGTTGTTGTCGGTAATCGGTACCGACGAGCCGGGATAGGTGGTTCCGTCGGTCGGTCCGAAGAAATTCGATGCGTAGAGGCGGCGGGAATCGTCGGTGATCGAGTAGGGGAACGAACCGATCATGTAGTGGCCGCCGATTGCGACCGAGGGGATGATGTTGTACTGAAGATTCAGTGTGGCATTCTGCGCCAGGATGGGGGCGAAGCCGGCCCCCTGGAGACTGTTGAATTCGCCGTGATAGATTCCCGTCCCCAGGCCCAGACCGAGCATCAGCGATTGCGGGTCGGGCTGTGCTACCAGGCCGATCTCCGATACGGTTATCATGAAGAGAGCGCAGATCACACCGAGACGTCGTCGGTCGGCTCGCGGTCTCCAGCGGTTTCGTTGTGTCGTCATAGATCAATCTCCATTCAGGGTGAAGCGGAAGCGGGACGGCCGAACAAAGACAATCCAACGGCAATCCAACAACAAAGCCCGATTCACAGTCTGTCGGCAAAAGTACCGAAAAAGAAAGACTGTGACATCGGGCAGAGAGTTACAGGTCGCCGACTGATTGTGTGCCGATGAATCAGAGGACCATCGGTTCCAGCGCGCCGTTCATGCTGATTGAGTAGCGGAAATCGTTCTGCATTCGCTCGCTTACCAGTCGCCAGATGATCGCATGGATTTCCTCCTGAGGTTTCCCCCCGTCGATCACAAAGTAGCGCCCGGCGTTTGTATTGGCGACGTACATGTAGCCGTGAATCACCCGTTCGAAGAAGGTGATGCCTGCCTCTTCCATCCGGTCCTGCACAACACCTTCGCGACCGGTTGTCCGGTGGAGCGCGGTTTCCGGGGAAATGTCCAGATAGAATGTCATGTCCGGTACGGTCTCCTGCGTTGCGATCCGGTTGATATGGACGATATCGTCAAGCGGAAGCCCCCGGCCGTATCCCTGATAGGCGATGGTGGAATCGGAAAATCGGTCGCAGATGACGATCTTTCCCTGATCAAGCGAGGGGAGAATCACCTCAGCCGTCAGTTGAGCGCGGCTTGCGGCGAAGAGAAGGAGTTCGGTCCTTTCGTTAATTTCGGAGTATTCTTTGTTGAGGAGAATGTCACGGATGTGTTCGGAGAGTCGGGTGTTCCCGGGTTCACGAAGCTCGACAGGTTCATGGTTTGCCTCGCGGAGCTTTTCTGCCAGAAGCCGCGCCTGAGTAGATTTGCCGCTGCAGTCGATGCCTTCGAATGTTATGAACATAAGCGCTCCTCGAATTTAGTAGGTTGTAGAGAACATGTAGCGAACACGGGGACGGAATTATCGGCGGGGATCTTCGCGAACCGCTGAGGATTCAGTATCCTTCCATCATTCTGAATGATGTTCGTCGGTACCATGGCTTGAAAATAGAGTTCCAGTCAATCAAAGTCAATAACCTTGCACGGATTAATGTCTACTACCCGCAGATTTTTGCTCATGCCCGGCACGTTCTCCCGTTTTGCCGGATTTCTGCTCTATACGTTTCTGATCGGAGGCTGTGCCGGTGCGCAGGATATGAAACAAACGCATCCGGACATCACGCTGACCTCGATCGAAGGGATCGGGGATACGATCGAATTCCATATCGGTTCCCCTCTGTTTCTGAAGATGCGGATCAACGCCCCCCGGGCCTGCGAACCCTTCAACGGTCACCCGTTCTTTTTCGATGAACGGGGAGCGCAGGTCGGCTGGGGGTTCCGGGAGGTCAGCGACTCGCTGATCTTTGCGGATGCGGAGACCGGATGCGAACGCTATCTGATGCTCTCCTCGGAAGCCTCGAACCTTCTGGCCGAGGGATACTATCCGATGTCGGTCGCCCTGCTCCTCGATGAGAAATCCGAACTCCGTTCGGATACCGTTGTCCTCCATCCGGTTCACGCATCCGGGGCGAACGCTCTCTCCTACAGCCGCTTTATTCTTGAACAGATTCTCTCCAACTCTCCGTTGCTTGACGAGCGGGAGACCATGCGGGAACTCTTTGCCGATCACCTGCCGCAGAGTTTTGCCTCGGACGTCTACCGGGCGGCGATCCTCTACCGCGGGGGAGACCGGGCGGATGCCGCAGAGGCGTTGACGGCGGCCGAACGGAGGATCAGCGAAAAAAGAGGGGGGGATATTCCATCGGAGAATGCCGACAGGCTTTTCAAGGTGTTGCAGCTCAGGATGAAGGAAGAGACGAGATGATCCCGAAGCTTCGGGTCGGGAGTCTTGCGTAAAACCCCTGAAACGGTTAGGTTCGCAAGGATCGGAGCGTTTTGCTGAGGAGGGCGGGGATGCAGGAAGAGGTAACGTATCCGAAGGCCGCACGTATGGAGTTCGGTCGGACAAAGGGGAAAATTTTCT
>CAMLOB010000393.1 GCA_946481475.1 uncultured Chlorobiota bacterium
CATCGTGAAGGCGAAGCCCTGCAACGTATCGCCGGAGAAGATCAGCAGTACGGCAAGGACCAGAACCACGGTCAGTGAGGTGTTGATGGTTCGGGGCAACGTCTCGTTGATCGACCGATTCATCAGCATCATCAGGTTCTCTCCCCGATGGATCCCCTTGTTCTCGCGAATACGGTCGAAGATAATCACCGTATCGTTGATCGAGAAACCGACCACCGTCAGGAAGGCGGCCAGCATTCCCTGGTTCATCTCCAGGTTCAGACCGAAGAGACCGTTGCAGAGAACCGCGAAGGAGAAGGCCACAAGGACGTCGTGCAGCAGGGCGATGATAGCCCCGAGACCGTAGACCCACTCGAACCGGAACGTAATGTAGAGAAGGATCGCGATGATCGAGGCCAGAACCGCCCAGAGGGCCTGGGTTCGGAGTTCCTTGCCGATCTTCGGTCCCACAACCCGCACCTCCCTGACCTCAAAAGCCTGTTTCCCCCCCTGATCGGGATAGGCATCCTTCAATGCATCGGTCAGTCTTTGCGACAGGACCTGGGTTGCCGATGTCCCCTCGGCCGGTTCCTCTTCCGGATTCTTGACCCGGATCAGCACGTCGTTCTCCCCGCCGGACTTCACTTCGGCCCCCTCGAATCCCGCATCCTCGATAGCCGAGCGAACGGTACCGATATCGGCGGCGACCGGGAATCGGACGTCGGCCTCGGCTCCCCCCTCGAAGTCGATGCCGAACTCCACCCCGCGCAACAGCGCAGCGGCGATACCGGCAATGGTCACGATCAACGAGACCATGTAGGAAATCTTCCTCTTGCCGAGAAAGTCAATGTGGGTATTGCTGAAAAACTGCATATCTCTTTTTGCGTTTCAGAATTCTTTTTCTCAAGCGGGAAGTACTTCCTATGCCCTGTATGATTTCGGCTGACCGAAGTTGATTGTCTGAACGTCACGCTCCAGCACCAGCATGAAGACCGCGCGTGTGATGAAGACGGCAGTAAAGAGCGTACTGGCGATACCGATCATAAGCATGATCGCAAATCCCTTGATCGGTCCGGTGCCGAAGGCGGCAAGGATCAGACCGGTCAGGAACGTCGTGATGTTCGAGTCGATGATCGCCGTAAAGGCCTTCTCGTAGCCGAGCTGCACGGCGTTCCGTATCGTCTTGCCCAGGGCAAGCTCCTCACGTATTCGCTCGTAGATCAGGATGTTCGCGTCGACGGCCATGCCGATCGTCAGCACCAGCGCGCCGATACCCGGAAGGGTCAGCGTTCCCTGGAAGGCGGCCAGCATGGCAAGACCGAAGAAGACGTTCAGCGCCACCGCAAGGTCGGCGATGATCCCCCCCAGCATGTAGTAAACCGCCATGAAGAGGATGACGAGAAGTGCGGCGAACAGAACGGCGTTCATTCCCTGATTGATCTGGTCCTGACCGAGCGACGGACCGACGATCCGCTCCTCGATGATCTTGATCGGAGCCTTCAGCGCACCGGACTTCAAGACGGTGGCCAGAAGCTCGGCATCCTTCAGGTCGGCCGAGCCGGTGATCCGGGTCTGACCGCCGGCGATCTTCTCCTGAATCCACGGAGCGGAGTAGACCGACGAGTCAAGAACAACCGCCACCCGCTTCTCGACGTTTTCTCCGGTGTTCTCCGCCCAGCGCTCGGCGCCGACCAGGTTCATCGCCATCGTCACAATCGGCTGTCCGTTCTGCGGATCGGTCCCCTCGGCGGCATCGGTCACGACTTCACCATTCATCTCCTCATCGGCCTTCAGGACAAACATTTCATAGGCGCTCTCCGGATTGTTCGGTTCGCGCGCATTGGCCGAGAAAGCGATCTGGCGATCTTCGGGGAGCAGGCCACGAACTTCCGGACGATTCAGGATCTCCCGAATCTTGATGATATTCTCCTTGTTCAGAAGGAATGTGTACTCTCCCGGAGGATTCGTCGGATTATCGTAGATGCCGGTGGCGTCCTGCGACTGGGCCTGATATCCGGCCTGGTAGAATGTGGCGAAGTTCGAAGTAAAAGGATGGAGAGCCTGATATTTTTGCCTCTGCTCCTCCTCATCCAGCCCTTCATACGGATTACCCGTATCGGAATTCGTGTCGCTCCCCCCCTGCTCCCCCGTGGTGTCGGTTCCGGTCGGAGCGCCGGTCGTGTCGTCTGCAGCGGTGGTATCGGTCGGCGACGGCGGAGTTGCGGTGTCGGTCGATCCTCCGTTCGCATCACTTGTCGTGTCGGTTTCCTTCTCCTCAGGCTTGTTCACCCCTCCTCCGGTCGTCGACTCCCCGGCCAGGAGCTCATCGATCTGCTTGAAGAGCTCGACGGTGGCCTGATCGTTTCTCACCAGTTTGAACTCCAGGCGGGCGGTCTGCGAAAGAAGCGTGCGGACCCGCTCCGGATCCTTCTCATCCGGGAGCTCCACAACGATGCGCCGGGTTCCCTGCTGCTGGATCGACGGCTCGGTCAGACCGTATTTATCGACACGCTGACGAATCACTTCCTCGGCCTGGTCGACCGCATCGTCGATATTCTCCTGCAGTTTGGCGACGATCTCTTCATCGCCGGCCCCTCCCGGAAGGTCTCCAAGTTCGTAGTAGTCCAGAAGCGTCCGTCCCTGCGGTCTGGCGATCTCGTCGAACGTTCTGGTAAAGATGTCGATCACCGGCTCGTCGGAGAGACGGGCCTCCTCGCGGACGGCGGCGATCACTTTCTCGAACGTGTCGTCGACCAGATCCTTGTCGGCCGTCAGGTAGAGGAGTTCGGGAATATCGACTTCCACCGTGGTGTAGATACCGCCGCGGAGATCGAGACCGAGCTTGATGCGTCCTTCGCGGGCGCCAAGCCAATCCTCGTAGTGAAGCGAATCCCAACGACTCAGTGCCTCTGCTGCTGCAAGGTCGCCGCCGACGGTATCGGCAAGCAATACCTCCCGTTCACCGTTCAGTTGGTAGTAGGTCCAGGTCGGCCACAACTGCCAGACGGAGGCGGCCAGAGCCAGTACGATGATGATGATGCGAAATCGAGCGCTCACGGAACGTGCTCCGGAATAAATGCGTGATACTTGCTTGTTGCTCTCTCTCTATGCGCACGGACAATCTGCTGATCGGTTTTTCGGGCGCGGTGCGCACCGATCTCCACAAGGACAGGAACGGCGAATGCCCGGACACCTGTCGCTTCAGTACGTCCGAAAGACGCGCAATATACGGGGATGGCGGGGAATCGGGCAACAACCGATTTGTTGGGGGATGTGAGCCGACGTAAAAAACAGATTGCCCTCCCTTTCTCCCGGGTTTCAGAATTC
Organism: uncultured Chlorobiota bacterium; assembly: GCA_946481475.1. The sequence continues at coordinate 3,307 of CAMLOB010000393.1, forward strand.
TTCCCCGTTCAGTTGAAAATGGAGGCCGACTTGAGTAATTTTGCCCGCCTTCCCGAAGGCACAACACATAATTACCCGTTAGGTATACAAACCAGGAGGAATCTCTATGTACCGCAAACTTTTTCCCGTTGCTTTGATTGCGCTCTTTTCATTTGCCCTGACCGGTTGCGAAGAAGATCCTCTGTCGCCGGATAATCCGACGATGAAGGCCGAGGTAGACGGGACGGAGAAGGAGACGTCGAGCATACTGGCTCTGAAAACCAGCACCTCGATAAATATTACCGGGACGTTTTCAGACGGGACAGGGGTTACGCTTCAATTGCCGATCATTGAAGCCCCCGGAACGTTCGATCTGGAAGACGTCAACAGCAGTGCAACCTATGCCGTTACCTCACCGCTGGCCAATTATCTGTCAAATGACGGAGAAATAAAGGTCGAGTCGGTCAGCGAGACGGGCATTACCGGAACCTTCAGCTTTACGGCCACCAAGGTCGGCGGAAGCGGCGAGACGGTGGAGGTCACCGACGGCTCCTTCTCGGCGAAATTCCAGTAAGACGTTCCGCACCATACGATGTGCGATCAGGGAAAGGTCTTCGGGCCTTTCCCTTTTTTATTTCTCTTCCTTCCATATCAGAACGTCCTCAACCGGTTTCTTCGGAAGATCGGGAACTTCGGCGTCGGGGGCGGGATAGCCGAGGGGGATCAGAAGGAAGGGGCGTTCGTTTTCCGGACGATCCAGAAGGCGGGCCAGAAAACCCATCGGACTCGGCGTATGGGTCAGCGTCGCCAGTCCGGCCCGGTGGGCCGCAGCGATCAGCATCCCGCAGGCGATGCCGACCGATTCCTGCACGTAGTAATGCTTCATCCGATTTCCCTCGTCGTCCAGACCGTAGCTCTGCGCGAAGACGGCGACCAGACAGGGGACCGTCTCGATATATTCCTTGTTCCAGTCGGTCCGGAACTGCCGCAGATCCTGCAGCCACTCCTGCGACATCCTCCCCTCGTAATTCTTCCTCTCCTCTTCTTCCGCCCCCTCGCGAATCCGTCGCTTCAGTTCCGGATCGCTCACCACCACAAAGCTCCAGGGCTGCTTGTTTGCGCCGGAGGGGGCCGAGTTCGCCGCGCGGATGACCTCCCGGACGACGGCCGGATCGACCGGCTCCGGGCTGAAGTTTCTGACTGTCCGCCTGCGGCAGAGATCATCGGCCAGCTCCGCAACCCGACGGAGCGATTCCTCCGATTCGTATCGGTGGAAGTCCAGAGGGATCATTGCCGGAAGAGTATCGTTGTCCATCATGTTCTTTCTGACTTCTGATTATTG
>CAMLOB010000394.1 GCA_946481475.1 uncultured Chlorobiota bacterium
GCCCCTCGGAGCGTGTCCAACTGCTGGTACATATCGTCAGCGGATAGGGGGCCCAGGTTCGATCCGGATCGGTCGACTCATCAATCAGTGTTCCATGGTCGACCGCGAAACAGATTCCCTCGTTTGTGGGTGACGGAAGTTGATGGGAACCGAGCGGAATAATTTCGTAAAAGTCACTTCCTGCCGAGGAAGGAATGTCGGTGGTGGCTATGGCATTGAACCGGAATTCCACATCCTGCAGGCCGTCCTGATCCAGGTCAAGGGTAAAAGAGGGAGGGTCGGTGTGGGATGTGCCGTCCGGCCCTACAAGAATCGGACGAGAGGGCGTTTGTTCCTTCGATCGATCGTCGCAGCCGGGATCAAGAGGATTCCTGTCGCAGGATTCCGTGCCGAGAAGCAGACAAAGGGAAAGCAACAGGCGAAGCGTGAATGTGAGGTTTCGGATGTTCATTGTCCGGTAGTGAAAAGTTAATGAGTTTATTGCGTTATTACTTTCAACAACCACAGAAACTCAAGCTTGTTTCATGGAAAATCTTTTTCCCGAACGCCCCCTTCTCCTCGACGGCCCCACCGGCACCGAACTCCAGCGTCGCGGTTTCGATACGCGTCTCCCTCTCTGGTCGGCCCGTGCCCTGATCGAATCGCCGGAACTTGTCGAACGGATCCATCTGGAATACATCGAAGCCGGTGCCGATGTCGTCACGACGAACAGTTTCAGAACGAACAGACGGGTGATCGAGCGGGCCGGACTCCCCGCTCGTAAGGCCGAAGAGCTTACACGCCGTTCCGTCGAGCTTGCCCGGAATGCCGTGCGGCGATCCGGGCGATCCCGGGTGCTCGTCGCCGGAAGCGATGCGCCGGTCGAGGATTGCTATTCTCCCGATCTGGTCCCGACCGATGAGGAATTGCGGAGCGAACATGAAGAACACATCGCCTGGCTTGTCGATGCCGGTTGCGATCTGATTCTGGTCGAGACGATGAACACGTTGCGTGAAGCGCGCATTGCATCCGAAGCGGCCGCCGCTTCCGGTCTCCCGTTTATCGTCAGCCTGGTCACCGATCCGACAGGTGAGTTGATACTGAGCGGGGAATCATTGCGGGAAGGAATTGAAGCATTGACCCGATTCGAACCATTGGCCATCCTCACCAACTGTTCCGCACCGCGAGCCGTGCTTCGGGCAACGGAAATTCTTGCCGGGATAAAAGAAGAGGGGGCCGGATGGGAGTTCGGAGGCTACGCCAACAGCGGCGAGCCCGATCCGGTGCTCGGTTGGGAGTTCGTTCATACCGTTCCGATCGACCGATTCGTCGCCTCGGCTGAGGCAATGCTCTCGCTCGGTGCCCGGATCGTTGGAAGCTGTTGCGGAACGACGCCGGAATATACCGCGGCTCTGGCGTCGTTGATTACCGAACGGACATAGAGAATCCGTCACAAAGATTTCTCAGAAGGTTTCTTAAAAGTCTCGAATTGCAGAAGTCTGTGTTGCTTCGTGGCACTTGGTGCCCTTGGTGTCCGCACGCCACGGCGCATCAAAGACCGCGGCGGATGGTGAGATCTACCACCAAGTCACCAAGAGCACGAAGAATCACCAAGCGGTAGAGCATTTCCCTGATACTTCTCTGTGATTGCTCAGACCACAGAGCACACAGGCTACTTTTGAGACACCCTCTCAGACAGTACTCCCGGTTGTGTCCTGCCCGAATTGCCCGATGACCTTATCCAGTTCCTGAACGGTCCATTCCTGCAGCCCGTTGAGCTTCTCGACGCAGAGACCGTGGCTCCGGTGGATGTCTTCAAGTTCCAGCGTCGTTTCCGCTCGTTCTTCTTCCATCGCTTCCGGAAGTCCCGAAGCAACGGTCAATTCCGCCCGGACTCGTTCGGCCTCTCCTTTCCTGTGGTCCAGCAGTCCGATCTCACCGTCAAGCGAATGCCACTCGTTCAACATCTCTTCGACCCTTTCCGGTGAAGGATGGATCTCCTGCAACGCCTCAAGCGCTTCCCGCAGGATGTAACGCGAAGTGGTATGTCCGCAGGCAATCTGCCGGTCACGAAACTCCTTCGGACAGAATCCGAGGCGTTCGTGTACGACCGGAAGCGTGATCTCTTCACCGTCAGTTGTGACGACCGTACTGGAAGGAATGGTCTCGACGACCTTTTCGTGTTTCATCCGGCACGGAACAGCCCGGAGTTCGCTGATCTTCTCCCGGAGATCGGCAAGTGTTGTCCTTCGGGAGTGTGTGAGTGTAGGAGTCTGAGAGTTCATAAACCTGTACGTTTGCGAGTCGGATTTCGGGGAATCAGGGTGCAACAATATAGAAAAATTCATCTCTGTCCGATCCGTTCCCTCCTTCAGTTGGGTGCCCTCCCGCTTCTTCGTAATTTCTTGACCGTTTATCGAAATCCATTACAGATCCGTTGACAAGGCATGGCCGGAACAAGTGACTATCAGGTAACCGCCCGCAAGTGGCGTCCCACGGAGTTCAATTCCGTTGTAGGACAGGAACACATTACCCAGACGCTGAAAAACGCCATCGACAGTGGGCGGCTGCATCACGCCTATCTCTTCAGCGGACCTCGCGGCGTCGGGAAGACGACCACCGCGCGCATCCTTGCCAAGGCGCTCAACTGCATGAATCCGGGAGAGGACCGCGAGCCGTGCAACCGGTGCGAGTCGTGTGTTGCCATCACCGAAGGGCGATCGATGGATGTGGTGGAGATCGACGGCGCCTCGAACAACTCCGTCGAGGATATTCGCCTGCTCCGCGATAACGCAAAGTATCCTCCGGTCAACGGCCACTACAAGCTCTACATTATCGACGAGGTTCACATGCTCTCGACCAGCGCCTTCAATGCGCTGCTGAAGACGCTGGAAGAACCGCCGAAACACCTCATCTTCATCTTTGCAACCACAGAACCTCACAAGGTCCTGCCGACAATTCTCTCCCGTTGCCAGCGATTCGATTTCCGTCGGATGCAGATCGAGGATATCGTCTCCCGTCTGAAGTTCATTGCCGAGCGCGAAGGGATGCACCCGGAAGAGGACGGACTGATCGTGATCGCCCGCAAGGGGGACGGGTCGATGCGCGACGCCCAGTCGATCTTCGATCAGGTCACCTCCTTCTGCGGACCCGACTTCACCTATACCCAGGTGAACGATGCGCTGAATCTGATCGATCAGGAGTTCTTCTTCCGCGTCACTGCGATGATGCGGAATCATCAGCCGGCCGAGGCGTTCGAGATCGTTGAACACATCATGCGAACCGGTTTTGATTCCGGCGAGTTTCTGGTCGGACTGGCCGAACACTTTCGCAACCTGTTGTCGGTGCTGACGATCGGTTCGGGACGGTTGATCGAAACGACGGCGGCAATTCGGGAACGATACCAGGAAGACGCGGTGAAGTTCGAGCAGGGAGATATCATCCGTGCGCTCCATCTGACACTCGGCGTTCAGAATGCCATCCGATCCGCATCGCAACCCCGTCTCCGTCTGGAACTGCTGTTGATCCGACTTGCCGTGATGGACTCGACCGTGCGACTTGAGGAGTTGCTCGATACGATCCGGCAGATACCCGAGGGGGGAGGAATCGTGCCGGGTGGAGGAGCATCGGCAGAGAGCAGCGATAACGCTTCCGGAAATTCATCTCCTTCGAGCCGGAGCAACAGCGGGAACAATGACTCCGAACATGTGACCGATACTCGTGCCGCATCTTCGGGTGGGGGTGAGAATGAAGGGGGAGGAAAGAGCGGAAATGATTCCCTCTCTTCCGTCAGGGAAAATGGAACCGATGCCGCTGATCTATCGGCAACTCCTTCGGATGAAAAGAGCGCGAACGGATCGGGCGATCTTTTCTCCCGACTTAAACAGTTCCCCACAAGCGCCTCGGTTCGAATTTCCTCTCCTTCGTTGCTCGGCGAGACGCGAGCTTCCTATCAGGGAGAAACGGCCACGGCGGCAGTCGGTGTTTCGATTCACGAAGTCCGTTCGCAGTGGAAAAGTTTTCTCGATTCCTACTCGGAGAAAATGACGTTGATGTATGCTCTTCATCCGGCCGCTCCGGGCGAACTTCACGGGAACGTTTTGCGGCTCTGTGTGGAGAACGAACGGCAGCGCGATCTGATCGAACAATACCGCGACGACATCACCCGGTCTCTTCAGACATTCTTCAAACAACCCCTTCTTGTCGAGGGGATGATCGGCGTTCCGCCGATGCCGAGAACTTCTTCACCGTCGGTCGATTCTTCGTCACCGATGAGTGCTCCTGCGCTCGACGAGAAGTACGAAAAGCATCCGTTTATCCAGGGCATTGTCGAGCTTCTCGGAGCCGTCAGACTCTGAGAAACGGGCTGCAAACCAAAGGGGAACAACAGGCGGTTTTTCCCTCGGTGTGCTCTACGGCTTCTCTCTCTTCCATCCTCCTTCCCTCAGCTTCAACCCTCTCGATTTCCGTCTTGCCATTTCCCATGTGATGTCCTTCACTTCCCCACATCCGACGATGTTTCACGCTACAATTCCCGGTTACTGAAATAATTTTCAGTATTCAAAATCTTCCAAGTAAACAAGGGATAACGGCAATAAGATTTGCCCACAATCCCCCAAATTCTGCCGTATTCTAT
>CAMLOB010000395.1 GCA_946481475.1 uncultured Chlorobiota bacterium
GTCGGCGCTGGTGATCGACTCGTTCTGGATCACGCGCGAATCAACCGCGTCGGTCGCCAGATCGGCGTTCATCACCTGTCCGTCCTGGATCTTCTGTGTCGTCACCGAATTGTCGGCCAGGTCCGTGTTCATCACCTGTCCGTCCTGGATATCCTGCGTCATGATCGACTCGTTCTGGATCACGCGCGAATCAACCGCGTCGGTTGCCAGATCCGGGTTCATCACTTCACCGTTCAGGATCTTGTCCGTGGTGACGGCATCCGGGCCGAGCTTCTGGTTCGTCACGGCCAGATCAGCAATGTCGACGGTCATGACCTGCTGGTCCATGATGTCTTCGCTGAGGATCGTCTCGTTCAGGATCGTCCGCGTGTCGATTGCACCGTCAGCGACATCGATATTCTGAATCGTCAGATCGGCGATCGTCTCGGAATTGATCGAATCCCACATGACGTTGCCGAATCCGTCGGTCATCAGAGCGGTCCACGGATTGCCCGGAGCCATATCCTCGGTGAGGATGGTTCCGTTCATGATGTCCTCGCTCTGAATGGTCTCGTTCAGAATCTCGTCGGTTGTGACTGCACCCGTTGCGATATCCTCTGCGAGAATGGTCTCGTTCAGAATCTCGTCGGTTGTGACTGCACCCGTTGCGATATCCTCTGCAAGGATCGACTCGTTGATAATCTCCGAAGTGCCGACAGCGTCCGGACCGATGTCGTCGACGCCGATCGACTCATTCAAGATGTCTGCGCCCGTCAGCGACTCGTCGATGACGTTTGCGCCGTCAATTACATCGTTGGCAATGATCGGGTTCGGATAGGTACCCGAGAGCTCACCGCCGGCCGGGCCGCCCGGAGTCGGGTTGCCGTAGATCAGCTGCACACCGTTATACATGATCGCCTGGCCGGCCGTTGCGCCGACGCTGTTGATCTTCGGCAGCGTGATCTGCTGCGGGCCGATGTGCTGCGTGATAACGCCGTTGGCCGCAATCTGTGCCGAGGTCACCGACCCCGGTGCAATGTGCTGCGTGTTGACGGCACCGTTTGCAATCATGCCGCTGGTAATGCCCTGACTGGCAATACCGACGGTCACGACCGGTCCGCTGCCTCCGCTGACCTGAACGCCGGGGCCTGCAACCACCTGCGTGATGCTGCCGCCGCCGCCGCCGCCGGCGTTGACCCACTTGAACTTTCCGGTCGCGGCATCAAAGGCCAAGACCTGTCCGTCCGCCGGATCCGGTGCGCCGTTGTCGTCAATATCCTGCGGCGTGATCGATCCGTCGGCAACGCTGAGCGCCTCGGCAGCCTCGAAGGCATACGGCGAGGTGGTCAGTGCGGTGCGCGGCGTCATCGGTGTGCCGTTGATGGAAATTTCAAGCCAATAGGCCTGGGTCCAGTCAAGGCTCCCTAACGGGGCCGGCGGACTTCCTGACCCAAGAAGAACACTGAAGATACCGCCGGGTCCGGTCGCCACGCCTGGGTAGCTATCCGACCAAAAGACGGCTCCTCCTGTTGCCGCGTCCATAATCGCGACATCGACATTGATTGTGCTGTTCGGATTCGAAGGATCAGCTCCTTGATAGGAGATGAGCTCCGGGATCTGTGCCGAGGCCGACGTGGTCAACAGCGCCAGACCGAACACCACCACTGGTAGAAGGGAAAGCTTCCGTTTCACTCTGAGACTCCCTAAGATGTTGGTGATACGTTATTAATTGATTGTATTGCTATGCTTGACTATACCCTTGTCTATTGCATCAGCAGCATTTTCTGCTGATAGCGAACTGTCCGTCCTCCCTGCTCCGAAGGCTGGGCGTCGAGCGTATAATAATAGTAGCCCGTTGCAACCTGTTCGCCCAGATCGTTCGTGGCATCCCACGTAGCGGTATGTTCGCCTGCGGTATACAACCGGTCGACGACGAGCGAGCGAACCAGCTTGCCGTCCATGTCGTAGATGCGGATGCGAACATCACTGCGGTTCGGAATGTTGAAGTGGATTGTGGTGGAGGATGTGAAAGGGTTCGGCGAGTTCCAGAGAGAAGGAGTCTCTCCGATAGTCGGGTCCTCCGGAGTTGAAGAGGTCTGCTGGAAATACCAGAAGCCGTGATAGAGATCGACCGATCCCGGCTCATACCCCGAGACACCGGTAAAGGTCTGACCGACGGTCCCGCCGAAAACAAAGTTTCCCTGCCCGTCGAAGATCATCGTCGCCCCATTACCGATCACCTGACGCTCGAGTGTCTGCGCCGAGGTATCGATTGTTGTAGCGAACAACCCCACGAGGAAAAACGCCCCGAGAATTGCCGCCGTAGATTGTTTAGTGAAGCGCATAATATTAGCCTCAATAAATGATATATGTATGCCTTTCTGTTTGCTCGCAATCGTCATTCTTTCCCTTCTCCTCTCTTCTTTGCCTTTTGCTTCATTCCGCACAAAGCTACCCCACCGATCAAGACCGTGCAAATATCAGGCATTTTCTTCACTCGTGCAACTTTCGATATTCGAAAATTTTGCGAGCGCTGCACAGAATCTGCAACTTCTTAGGATGAGGTGTCCGTCAAACGACGGACATAGAGATTGTTTGTATGACCAAAATCGGGGACGCATGGATATCGTTGGTCCCCCAGTTTCCGACAACAATCGTGCCACCTTTTTTCCTTTTCCCTCCCCTCCTCTTCCCCGACACCTCTCCTGTAAATCGTGAAACTCTTTCACGTGTCGTGAATCGGGTTCACGTTTTCCTTAAAGGAATTTCGGCTAAAATACGCATTTCATAACAAACAACGAGCACCGGGAGGGAAAATCCCGGTGCTCTTGTTGTGATGATTTGTTGACCCTTCTCCCCCTGTTTCACGAATTTTCCTACATCTCTACCGATATCGGAGCCGCCGTCTCTTCATGGACTTCCTGCTCCTGATGAGTTTTCTCTTCGGCGGATGCCGAAGCCCAGAAATTCCGCTTCATCCAGAGTCGCATCGAATCGGCCAGCGAGTACATCACCGGCACCACCACCAGGGTCATCACTGTCGCAAAGCTGAGACCGAAAATGACCGTCACGCAGAGAGAGAACCACCACTGTGACTGTTCCCCGCCGACGAAGAAGTTCGGTTCCAGATTCGTCAGGATCCCCACGAAGTCGACGTTCAGTCCGATCGCCAGCGGAACAAGACCGATAATTGTCGTCACCGTCGTCAGGACTACCGGACGCAGGCGTGTAACGCCGGCATCGATAATGGCATCTCGCCGACTCATGCCGTCACGTTTGTAGCGGACCTCGATGAAGTCGATCAGCACGATGGCGTTGTTGACGGCCACCCCCGCAAGCGAGATGACGCCGACACCGGTCATCACGATGCCGAACGGCAACTGGAAGATCATCAGTCCGATAAAGGCGCCGATCGTCGAGAAGAGGACGCTGAACATGATGATCATCGGCGTGATCGCCGAGTTGAACTGCGCAACCAGCGTCCCGAAGATCAGCAGAATCGCCACACCGAAGGCCAGCATCAGGAACTGTCCGGTCTCCTGCTGCTCCTCCTGCTGTCCGGTGAAGGCAACGCTTACACCGGGAGGAGGCGTATACTCGGTCTCGATCAGCGACTTCAGATTATTTACGATCTCGTTGGCATTGTATCCGGCCACGACATCGGCCGACACGGCCACGATCTGGTCAAGATCCTTGTGATTGATCGTCGCATATCCGTCGGCCACATCCCACCGGGCGACCGAGACCAGCGGAGTCTGCTTGCCGTCCTTCTGAACGATCAGATCGGAGATCGCATCGAGATCATCCCGCTGATCCTCCTGAAGCCGGACCACGATATCATACTCGTCCTCTCCCTCCCGATACTTCGAGGCTTCCGTTCCGTTGATTGCCGAACGGATCGTCGATCCGATCAACGCCGTATTCAATCCGTAGAGTCCGGCCTTGTCGCGGTCGACACGCACAACCAGCTCGGGACTTCCCTCCTTGAAGTTGGTCTGGAGTCCGTCCAGCTTCGTTCCGTCCGGACTGTTTTCGATCAGTTCCAGAATCTTCTTCGCCTCGGCTCCGATCTCCTCGAAGTCCTCTCCTCTGATCTCCACGTTCACCGGCTTCTCGGTCGGCGGCCCCATCTCCTGACCGGCCACCCGGATATCGGCCCCTTCCAGGGTCTTTCCCATCACTTCCCGCAACTCCTGCATCGTCTCGAACGGCGACTGGACCCGCTCCTGATATGTCTTGAACGAGAGACTGATCTGCGCGACGTTCGGCTCGCCGCCGCCGCCACCGCCGGCCATCGGGTTGCCGCTGGAGCTCCCCACCGTCGTCACCACCGCCTCCACATCCTCCATCCCTTCAACCCGGCTCAGCCGCGTCTCCAGTTGCTGCGCAAGAACGTTCGACTGTTCCAGGTTCGTCCCGACCGGCGATTCGATCGTGACGCTTACCTGACGAGGGTCGACGCGGGGAAAGAATTCGACGCCGGCATTCAGCACCGAGAACGTTATCATCGTCACTACGAAGAGCAACGCAGTTCCCCCAAAGACCCAGAACCGATGATCGAACAACAGTCTGATGGTTCCCCGAATACTTCTTGCCCAAAGTGCCGTCAGCCAGAAGCCCTTCATGGCATTCC
>CAMLOB010000396.1 GCA_946481475.1 uncultured Chlorobiota bacterium
GAACGCGAGCTTGCGGCCCTGGTCGACGTCCATGTCCTCGTTCTGCCAGAACGTGGACTTCGGGTCGCCGCCTGGCTCGGTCACCGTGAAGTCCGTCGGCGGATCGCCTGGCAACTCGAGGTTCTGCGAGGTGATCTCGTTTGTTCCGGTTGCCGTCTGCTGCACCGGATGGTTAGCCCCCCGATGGCCGAACTTCAGCTTGTAGGTCTCCCCTCCGAGGGCCAGGGCAAGGAGCTGATGTCCGAGACAGATGCCGAAGATCGGTTTCTTTCCCATCAGGGCTTTCAGGTTCTCTATGGCATACTTCACCGCATCCGGATCGCCCGGACCGTTCGAGACGAAGATGCCGTCGGGATTCAGAGCCAGAATCTCTTCCGGCGGAGTCGATCCGGGAAGGACGGTCAGACGACAGCCGTAGGAGGCAAGCCGTTCCAGAATGTTGTGCTTGACGCCGAAGTCCAGCACCGCGACGTGGAACTGTCGCGACGCCTTGAATCCTTCGGTCGGCAGAAGGTATCCGCTCCTGTCGCACGATTCCCACTCGTACGGTTCGGCCGTCGTGACGTATGAGGTCAGATCGGCCCCCTTCATCGAGGGGATGGCTCTGGCCCGTTCAAGGAGCGTTTCCTCATCGGTTTCGATCACCGAGATAATTCCCCGCATCGCCCCCTCCTCGCGGAGCGTGCGCACCAGCATCCGGGTGTCGATCCCCTCGATGCCGAGGATCCCCTGATTGCGGAGATAGTCTTCCAGACTCTCCTCGCTTCGCCAGTTCGAGCTGATGCGGGAGAGTTCACGCACGACCATTCCGGCCGCCTGTATCCCTTTCGACTCGATGTCGAATCGGTTGACGCCGACGTTCCCCTGGTGCGGATACGTAAATGTCACGATCTGACCGTAGTAGCTCGGATCGGTCAGAATTTCCTGATATCCCGTCATCGACGTGTTGAAGACCACTTCCCCGAGTGCCTCGCGGTCGGTTGCGCCGAACCCGCGACCGGTGAAGACCAGGCCGTTTTCCAGTACCAGTTTCGCTTGCGGACGATCGTTAATCATGTAGATATGTGATGAGAACCGAACGGTCAGGATAAATCGCCTGAATCTACGAAGAAGAGGGCGGTCGGCAAACCGGAGGGGCGTAACAGAGAGGAACGAGAGGGCAGGGGACGAGGGGGACAGGGGACGAAGGAGGCAGAAGCCAAGACTTACCGCTCCAAGCCGCCTCCCCAAATCTCATTGCTCAAAGCTGACCGCTCCAAGCCGCCTCCTCAAATCTCATCGCTCAAAGCTGATTGCTCCAAGCCCCTTCCCCAAATCTCATTGCTCAAAGCTGACTGCCGACCTATCCCTTTTGCATCCCTTTCGCTTCGTTCCAGAACCTGTCCATCGTCTCCAGATCGGTCTCCTCGAACGTTGTTCCCTCTTCCTGAAGCCGCTGCTCCACGTGCCGGAAGCGGCGGATGAATTTGTTTGTGGTTCTCTGGAGGGCTTCTTCGGGATGGATGTCGAGGAAGCGGGCGATGTTCACCAGGGAGAAGAGGAGGTCGCCGAACTCTTCATCCCGGCGTTCCCGACTGCCGCCGGAGGTGACCTCATGCCGGAACTCCTCCACTTCCTCGGTCACTTTTTCCCAGACTCCGGAACTGTCCGGCCAGTCGAAGCCGACTTTCGATGCTTTCTCCTGGACGCGGGCGGCCCGTTGCAGTGCCGGGAGGGCTTTCGGCATCCCCTCGAAGATCGATGTCCGCCCCTCGGTCATCTTCAACTGTTCCCAGTTCCGCCTCACCGTCTCGGTGTCCTCGGCCTGGACATCGCCATAGACGTGGGGGTGACGGTGGACGAGTTTCCTTGCGATCATCCGGATCACATCCTCCAGCGTGAAGGCCTCCCGTTCCTCGGCCATCACCGAGTGCATCACCACGTGGAGGAGGATATCCCCCAGCTCCTTCTGGAACTCGGCGTCATTCTCTTCGGCGATCGATTCCTTGACCTCATACGCTTCCTCGATCAGAAGCGGAGCGATCGAGGCATGGGTCTGTTCGCGGTCCCACGGACAGTCGGTGCGGAGTCGGCGGACGATGGCGATCAGGTCGTCGAAGGTCTCGGTTGCAGGCGTTGTCCCGGTTCCTGTGTTATCATTCTTTTTGTTTATCTCAGGCATAGTCGGCGGTTTTCCGTTCATCGTATATCATATTCTCTCCCTGAACGATCGAGACCAGAAGCATCTGCATCAGGATCGAGTGGGAGATGCGGGAGGTCTTCAGCGCCAGGTCGGCCCCGAGCAGCGCCTCGAACGCGACGCGGATGCCGGGGAGACCGTAGCGGGAGAGGGCCGAGAGATATTCGTTGATAAAGAAGGAGGAGATGCCGACCTCCCGGGCCATCTCCTTCTGGTCTCTGTGGCGGGTCCGGATCTCCAGCAACCGCCAGAGGATGGTGAAGTAGCGCGTCAACATCGTCAGGATCAATTGCGGCGCCTCTCCGGCTATCAGCATCCGCTCGGCGATCTCCACCGACAGCTCCAGCTTCTTCTCGCCGAGTGCCTTCTGTAACTCGAAGATATTCCAGGTTCGCGACGCCCCCACCACGGCCTGCACATCCTCCAGCGTGATCTGCGGCCGGTCCTCGACAAACGTGAAGAGTTTCTCGATCTCGTTGTTCAGGGTTCTGAGCGAGGCGCCGACGTAGCCGACAAACATCTCGACCGCCTCCGGAGAGATCTTCTTCCCCCGCCCGGCGATTCTCCCGGTCACCCACGACGGCAGTTCCCGGTCATACAGTTTCTTGAAACGGACGGCCATGCTCCCGTCGACGATCCGGTCGTACGGAGCCTTCGGTTTTGCTTTCCCCTTCCCCAAAAAGGCATCGGTCGTTGCGGTCAGGATCAGCGTGGTCGTCTCCGAGGGGGAAGCCAGATAGTCGAGAAAGCCCGATCCGTCATCCCCTTTGCGGGAACCGATTGCCCGATCCACGTCTCTGAGAACCACCACGCGGCGTTCGGCCATCATCGGGTAGGCGGTTGCCCGCTCCACAACATCCCGCAACTGGATTTCGGTTCCGTGGAACTGGTCGTAGTTGAAACTGCTGGTCGACTTGTCGACTGCGACCGAGAGGAGGGAATGGAGGGCTTCCTCGATCAGAAACTCCTCCTCCCCGAAAAGGAAGTAGACCGGAGCGATCTGTCCGTTCCGGCGTCCGGTCTCGAAACTGTCAGGCGTAATCAGCGGCATCGATACGTGGCGAAATGGGATCCGTCATGAAAACCTGAACAATATACGTAACGATCTCCGGCCATGCGGGTAGAGAAGAAATCATTCCGTATCGTCATCGTACTCTCTGCGGCAGTTACATCGGTCCGGCGGGTCGTCACGATACGCAAATGAAACACCATCAACATTTGCTTTTCAGGGAAGTCCGGTGTATAATTGGCGGAACGTGGCGGGGTCCGGTTCGTCGAAATCACCATCAATCCTGATACAGGGTAAATCCAATCATGTCGAGGTTGCTATGAAACGTTCAGGCAGAAAAGATGCGCTTACGGTCGTTATGCTGACGGTTGCTTTGCTCTTGTCATCCGTCCCACCGGTTCTTGATGCACACACAGGAGATTTGAAAGGCAAAAGGGTCCACCCGAATCCCTTCAGGGAAGGGCAGACGGTAACATTCCAGTTGACGGTTCCGCGTGAGTCGAAAATCAAGATCGATGTCTATAATCTGCAGGGGAAGCATATTCGCAATCTGCTTGGGGGAGAGACCGGCGTACTTCATCCTCCGGTTGAAGAAGCGCCTGTGGATTGGGACGGCAGAGACAAGTACGGGGCTTCCGTCCCCCCCGGCCTCTACGTCTGCGTTCTCGTCTCCGAAAGTACCATCGTCAAAAGCGTGAAGGTTGTCAAGATATAGAGCGCAGATCAGCCCTCCTCCACCCCGATCCGTCTGATCCGTGTACCGATTCCGACGGAATCACCCGCAAAGCAAATCTATTCCGAAGAAGAGCCGGCCGTCCGCCGGCTCTTCTTCGTTTTGAGAATACCGAAAATTGCGGTCAGGACCGCACCGATCAGACAGAGAACCGGCAGCCAGTCTCCCCAGCGGACGTAGAGCGTTCTTTCGTTCCGAAGAGGAAGGGTGCCGGTCGTCGTCGTCCGTTCTCCCTCCTTCGTCTCGCCGAAAATTTCTCCTTCCGGAGTAATCAGGCAACTGATGCCGGTGTTCGCCGCCCGGGCGATCCCCCGCCGGGTTTCGATTGCCCGCAGGATCGCAAAGCGTTCGTGCTGCAGCGGACCGGGCGTTCCGAGATACCAGCCGTCGTTGGTGACGATCGTCAGGAACTCCGCCCCGTCGCTCACAAACCGCCGGACCATGTTCGGATAGACGCTCTCGAAGCAGACCATGCCGCCGGTCTTGATCGTGTCTCCCCGGTTCAGCGGGACCGTGATGGCGTGCGGACCGGCCCCTTTCCCCCAGGCGGAGATGCCGACGTCCCAACTGAGCATATCGATCAGGAAAGGGACCAGATCGACGAAGGGGATGCGCTCGCCGAAGGGGACGAGTTGCGACTTGTGATAGGCGTCGACCA
>CAMLOB010000397.1 GCA_946481475.1 uncultured Chlorobiota bacterium
GAGAGCATACTCTCCCGCATTCAGGGAATCCATTTCCTTTATCGTGTTCGGATCGAGGACGTTCAGGTTGGCCCGATCGGCGTTCAGGCTGAGCCGTTCGACTTCCACCAGTCCGATCCAGTCGGCGTAATCCTCCTCGGCGGCAAGTCCGTCGAGCGTTCCCGCAGCTTCATCGTAGCGACCGGCCGCTCTGAGGGCAACGGCCTTCTGCAACCCGGCTTCAAATTTTGTCAGGTCATCCGGATCATACTCCTCCACCTTGTCGAAGGCGGCCACCGCATCGTCGAACCGACCGGCGCGGAAGTGGACGATGCCGATCTCGGTCTGCCAGCGGGCCTGCTCCTTGTCATCGTCGCTCAGAAGAATCGCCCGCTCGTACGGCTTGATCGCCTGCACCGGATCTCCCTGCGCTAACTGCACGTCGGCATTGAGCCGGAAGGCTTCGGTCAGCACATCGGCCCGCTTGAACCGGAAGGCGATATCGACGGTTTTCGAAAGCATCGCTTCGGCCTCGGCGATCTTTCCCTGCTTCAACAGGTCCATCGCATATATCAGATGGGCGTCCGGACTCCACTTGCTGTCCGGGAAAAGCTCGATCAGTTCCATTACCTTCTGCTGCGACTGGTACCACTCCCGCTCGTAGAAGTAGGCCTTGGCAATATAGAAGACCGCATCATCCACGTAGTCGCTCTTGGCCTGGTAGCTGAGGAGAGTCGAGCCTTTGTCGATGATCGAATCAAGCTTGATCTTGTGGGTGCGGACCTCGTCCGGATCGAGTGTGCGCCGGTTGAGATGATCGCTGTAGAATTCCTCCCCCCCGGTATCGTCGAACGGGATCACATAGCGGGGCTGAGGCGGATCCTGCTGGTCGCGGAAATACTCCACATCATCCTCCACCTCGGCCATGATCCGTTCCATATTCCAGAAACGATTGTAGTACGTGGTGAAGTTGCGGTACTGCTGACAGGAAGAAAGGAATGCAGTGCCGACCAGACACGTGAGAAAGAATGTGATGTATGATCGATTCATATCAAAAATCTATACCGCAGAGAGATGCAGGTCAAGTGATTTATCAATCCCCTCGGAAATAATGTTTGTTCGCCCGATGACGTTCCCCCTCCGGGACGTGACACGGAGAAGATCCGGTCACGCAACGGCTCAGAGGGATCCGACAAGACCTTTCAACTTGTGTAATTCGTTATTCAGTTCCTGAATGCGCTGCAACACCCCCTCGAGCTCCTCAGGACCAAGCTCCGGATCGAGAAGCCGGTTCTGCTGATCAACGTATTCGGCCTCCAGGGCATTCTGGTGCATTCTGGCGATGCAGTCGCGGGCGATCTTGAACGGATCGGGATCGCGGAGATCGGGCTCGACCCGACGCCACCAGTCCGAGAGCGTCTCCCGCTCGACGGCAAGGGATGTGACGAAGTTCCGCAAATCCGATTCCAGTTCTTCCAGCGCCAGCTCCTCCAGCATAAACGAACGCTGATTGACGTAGTGGGCCAGAATCAGATCGACATACCGCCGCAGAAGCGGATGCCGGAAATGATCCGGCTCGATATGGGCGAACGTCGCCTCCAGAAGCTGCGGATCGCCCGAGGTCAGAACCTGTACCAGACGAAGTTCCGCCGGAGGAAACTCCATCACTGCAGGAAGAGTCGTTTTCTCCCTGTCGCTGACCGGTGCCGGCTCATCGGCCCGGTCCTGGACATCCGCATTACTTGACCGCTCTTCTGCTCGCCTCCTCTGTCTGCTCGCCTCGCCGGTGGCCTTCTCCAGTTCCCGGAACATCAGCCCTTCGCTGATATGATAGTCGGTGGCGAGTTTGTTGACGTACAGTTCCCGCCGCAACTTGTCCGGAATCAGGGAGATCGAGGTGACAAGGGAACGAATCGCTTCGGCCTGCCGGTCGGGAGAATCGAAGTCTCCCCTGTTCTTTTTGATGCGGGCAAGGAAGTCAAGAAACGGACGGGCATCGCGAATTCTGTCCCGCAACTCATCGGCCCCGTACTTCCTGACAAAGGTGTCGGGGTCTTCCCGATCCGGCAGCCGAACCACCGACACGTCGATCCCTCCGGCGATCAGCACGTCGATGCCCCGCTCGGTGGCCCGCTCACCGGCATCGTCGCTGTCGAAGATCAGGACGGCACGGTTGGTGAAGCGGGAGATCAGATGTGCATGTTCGCGCGCTATGGCCGTACCGCAGGTGGCGACGGCGGTTGTGATTCCTTCCTGATGAAGGGAGATCACATCGGCATATCCTTCAACAAACAGGACATAGTCCTCCTTGCGGATACTCTCTTTCGCCTGGAACAGACCGTAGAGGACGCGACTCTTGTTGTAGACCGGCGAATCCGGGGAGTTGATGTATTTCGGTTGATCCGGATCGTCGTTCATCCGGCGGGCACCGAAGCCGACCAGACGACCGGTCGCCTCGAAGATCGGGAACATGGCCCGCCCCCTGAACCGGTCGTAATGTCCCTCTTTCCCCGATCTTTTGATGACCAGACCGGCTCTTTCCAGTTCCTCGGCGGAATACCCGGCTCCGGTAAGCTCGTTCAGGATCCGATCCCAGCTCTCCGGCGCGTATCCCAGACCGAACCGGTTGATCGTCTCGTCGCTGAATCCCCTGCCCCGGAAATAGGCCAGGGCATGTTCTCCTTCATCCGAGCGCAGGACCGAATGGAACCGGCGCCCCGCCTCCCTCAATGCCGAGACGAGACGTTCCCGCTCGCCGAACTCACGACTCTTCGGCTGTTCTTCAGGCACCTCGATACCGAGTTGCCCGGCGAGATTGCGAACGGTCTCCGGAAACGTCCATCCGTTGCGGCGCATCAGAAATGTGAAGACGTTCCCCCCCTCACCGCAGGCAAAACACTTGAAGATCCCCTTGACCGGCTCGACATGCATCGAAGGACGCTTGTCCTCGTGGAACGGACAGAGGCCGACCCAGTTCTTGCCTGTACGGCGCAGGCGGACGTAATCGCTGATGACGTCAACGATATTCGCCTGGGACTTGACGCGTTCGATTATCTCATCGGAGATCTGGGACATCACTCTCTTCTTCGTGTTCCTTTGTGCCCTTCGCGCCTTTGTGTTAAAAGCCCCGTTGCCGGGGCTTCCGCTGAACCGTCCACGAACACCGCAAACGCGAAGCCGGGGGCCCACCCGCCGGACTAATCGTTCTCGACAATCTCCACGAAGAGCTTCTCCTCGAAGTTCTTCCACATCATCGACTCTTTCGGTCTATCGGAACGCTCGGTGTATTTGGCGCTTTGTTTCCGGTTATAGGGGACTTCCACATCGCCGTCGGTCGTGAAGTAGATAAGCTGACCGATCGGCATGCCGGCATAGACGCGGATCGGTTGTTTGACGGATATCTCGAGCGTCCAGTGGTTGCAGAATCCGACGTCACCCTTGCCGGCGGTCGCGTGAATGTCGATGCCAAGACGACCGATGGAACTTTTTCCTTCAAGGAAAGGAACATGTTTGTGCGACTCGGTATATTCGACCGTTACGCCGAGGTAGAAACGCTCGGGAGTCAGGACATAGCCTTCCGGCGGGATTTCAAAGGTTGTGATCGTATTATGTTTGCGGGCATCAAGAACTTCATCGTCGTAGACGGCCAGCCAGCGGCCGAGATGGACGTCGTAGCTGTTGGTTCCGAGGGAGATGCGCCGAAACGGTTCGATAACGATTTCGCCCTCCTCGATGGCGGTCAGAATTTCTTTGTCGGTTAGAATCACGGAATTGTCTGCTGCTGTTTCGCTTGTGATGGAATTTTCCGAAAGATAATCAGGATCGGGAAGTTTCCGGCGCGGAAATGCAGCTCTTCACCAAACGGCGCAAGGATGTCCGGAATCATTGGTCTGTACGGATCGGCGGAATCGCAACCTGAGGAGGTCGAGGAAAAGGCAAGGGACATCGGTCGCCTGCTCGGAACGGCCGGATGGGGCATCATTACCGGAGCCTGTTCCGGTCTCCCGTATCTCGGTGCCGGAGAGGCGGCCCTGCTGGGTGCGGAAGTGATCGGGTTTTCTCCGGTCCGGACCATGGAGGAACAACGCCGGTTCACGCCGCACGACGATCTGTCGATCTACACCCGCATCGAGTTCACTCCCCCCTCTCCTCTGCTCGACGATATCGAAGTTGCCAAGAAATACCGGAACGTGATCTCAACCTCCCGCTGCGACGCCGGGATCATCATGGCCGGACGCTGGGGGACGCTGCACGAATTCTGCAGTCTGATTGACTACGGCAAGGTCGTCGCCGTCCTGACCGGAACCGGACCGACGGCCGACGCACTGCCGGAACTGAAAGAGAAACTTGCCCCCGAAATCGATGTAATCTTCGAAGATGATCCCCCCACCCTGGTCCGACACCTCCTTGAACGACTCGACTGATCCCTTTGCGTCTTCGCTCTTTGCGTCCTTTGCGTGAAAAAAAACCGGGCGGCCGAACTCTCATCCGGCCGCCCGCCTGTACACAAGCTCTTCCCCGCTCAGTCAACTTCCTTCAGATACGTCCCGGCCGCAACGTGATCGCCGGTCTGCCGCTGAT
>CAMLOB010000398.1 GCA_946481475.1 uncultured Chlorobiota bacterium
GCCGTACTGGTTCTGCTCGTTCTCCTCTTTCTGGGGAGAGCTTTTGCCAACAGAAACAACACCCAATATACCGTCGACGAAGTACGGACACGACTGAACGGGGAAAAAGCGATTCTGCTCGATGTCCGGACGGATTCGGAACGGAAGGCAAAATCGATTCCGGGATCTCTTCACATTCCCCTCCAGGAACTGTCGCAGTCGCTGGAGCGTCTGGAGAAATATCGGGATAAGGAGATCATCTGCTACTGCCGCACCGGCAACCGGAGCGTGGCTGCAGCCGACGTACTGGGCAAGCAGAACTTCAAAGCGGCAAGTATGAAAGGAGGCATCACCGCATGGACTCCCCTCCCCGGAGAGGACTCTCGCCGCAGGCGAGATGGGGTGGGCAAGAAGGGGACCTGACTGATACTTTCACTCCTCTCTCCCGCTCTGCCCAACATACTCTTTCAACATCTCACCCGCTCTTTTTCTTCTCAATCCACTCCCTGATGCCCTCCAGTACCTCCTCCGTCCTGAATCGCACATCACTATCGGAAAACCTCAGGAAGTGAATGCCGAGCCGCTCGATCTCATGCTGACGCAGCGCATCATATCGTTCCTTCCCTCTATGACTCGATCCGTCTATTTCGATCACAAGCATCAGATCGGGAGCGAAGAAATCAACGATATAGTTGAAGATCGGCTTCTGTCGGTGGAAGTCATAGCCGCACATCTGTTTTCCTTTCAGATGCTTCCATAGCGCTATCTCGGCAAATGTGCTGTGGTTGCGAAGTTCGCGGGCGTGACGTTTCGCCCGCTCGGTGGCAGGAATGATCGGACGTCGGGGCATGATCACATTCGGGATAATGGATGATGGGATGAAGATACGGTGACAGGGAAAGAGGACAACCGGGATGTGAGGGATTGCCGGAATTTTGTGGGAGTAGAGTCAGAGATGTCCGGATCGCTCGTGCCCACCCCCGTCATCCCCGCTGCGCGGGGTGACGGCCCCTCCGAAGGAGGGGAAGGGGGGGGCTCGGGGGTAGCAGGGTTGCTCGTGCCCACCCGGTCATCCCCGCCAGAGTGGGGTGACGGCCCCTCCGCGGAGGAGGGGCCGGACCGTTAATCCTCGGACTTGCCGTCGTCGGCCATCAGGACGATGCGGGGGGTGAACCGGGCGATCGGTTCGATCAGATCGGTCTGCACGGCAAGAACCTCTTCGATGTTCTTGTAGACCTGCGGCGCCTCGTCCATTCCTCCTCCCATCAGATCAACTCCCCGCTCGGCAAGCCATGTATCCCGCTCCTTCTTCGGCAGAGTCTGCTTTGCCTGCTTCCGGCTCATCACACGTCCCGCACCATGACTTGCACTGTCGAGCGAAGCTGCCTCTCCCTTCCCCCGAACGATAAACGAGTCGTGTCCCATCGAGCCGGGAATGATGCCGAGCACCCCTTCACCGGCAGGTGTCGCCCCCTTGCGGTGAACGTAGACCTGCTTTCCCCCATGCTCTTCAAACCAGGCAAAGTTATGGTGGTTCTCCACCTGTCCGACCGGTCGCTCACCGATCCGCTTCGAGATCGCCCGATGAATCGCGTGGTGGTTCGCCGATGCGAACTTTCCCGCAAGATTCATGCTGATCCAGTATTCCATCCCCTCTTCGGTATCCATCGGCAGCCAGGCCAGGTGACGCAATTCCTTCGGGAGCTTTGTCATCTCCTGAGCGACTTTCGAGTAGTATTCGCAGATCTTCGCCCCCACCCCACGACTCCCCGAATGACTCATAATCGCCAGATACTCTCCCGGCTCGATACCCAGTTCAGCCGCCCCCTCCTGATCGACGCGCAGGATACCGGCATCAACAAAGTGGTTCCCCGTCCCGCTGGTTCCGAGCTGCGCCGCTCCCTTCTCCTTCAGGTGACGAAGCAATCTCGTCTCGTTCCAGTCCGGATCGTCCATCACTCCGTGCTCGCGCCGGTCGTACCGACCGAACTGGGCACCGATACCGAATCGGGTCTCCTCACGCATCGCCCGCTTTACCAGATCATAGGTGTTGATTTTCTCGAAGTCCTCACGCAACGGCTTCGGATAGATCGACATCATCATACGACAGGCGATGTCGACACCGACCATGTACGGAGCCACCGCATTCTCCAGCGCGACAACACCGCCGATCGGGATGCCGTAGCCGATGTGAGCATCCGGCATCAACGCTCCGGCAACAGTCACCGGAAGACGCATGGCGTTCCGGAGCTGGTCGATCGCCCCCTTGTCGATCAGATGTTCTCCCCAGATCGGAGCATCCAGCGGCTCGTCACGGACTTCCGGAACTTCCTCCCGCTTTTTCAGAGCAATGAAGACAGTCGCCAGTTCACGGAAGAGATTTCCCTCCGTGTCGTATGCCTCCGGATTCGTCTGCACATCCTTCAGTGCCGCAAGGATCTGTTCATCTTCGGCACCGGTTGCGGCCATCTGCGAAGCCAGTTCCAGCGCGTTGCCGAAGGCCTTTCCCTTCGGCCAGTTCAGTTCAATCAGCTGCGTGCTCGTAATCATGATTATATAAATGTGGTGTTGTTGATCTGTGAGTTTGAATGCTCTTCTACAAATTTTTGATCGCATAGTCCCCGAACGTGATCGTCCGGCTCTCCTTCTTCTCCGATATCAGAAATCTGATGAGCGTCTCGCAGGCCACCGATGCGGCCGTCATCACGAGATTGCGTGCAAGGGGATAGTCGCAGATATCGTCGTTGGCCGACGACGGAACATGGTATTCCTCGTTCCAGATCACTTCGGCATAATCCGGGGCAAGACCGACATGCAGACAGGGCGTTCCCTCAACCGCCCCCCAGTCTTTCAGCACTCTTCTGCCGACGCTGTTGTCGAACGCATCGATAATCACGTCGCTCCCTTTGAGAAAAAGTATCCTGTTTTCCCGAGTCAACTCTCTGGCGATTCCCTCGGCCTTCACACCGACCGCACGGTAAAGATCATAGGCCAGAATCGTTGCCTTGAACGCCCCGATATCGCCGAGACGCCAGGGCTGGGTGGAGAGATTTCTTTCCTCGATCCGGTCACGGTCGATAAGTCTAAGCCAACGAAACCCGCTCCGGGCCAGACTCTCGGCGATGTTTGCGCCGAGCGCTCCCGTACCGCAAATCGTCACATGCGCCTCTGCAATACGACACATGGTTTCCGAACCCCGGTAGAGGTGTTCGTGGAAGGTGGTCGGGTTCATTGAGTTCGTAGAGTTTGTTTGCCTGTACTGTTTTTTTCATTCTATCTCATCCATTCCGGTCGCCTCTCCATAACGCCGACCAGAGACTGGAGGTCGAACTTCCGGTCCTCGCCGCTGAGGCAGATGCCGGCACCGATCACCGTCAGATCGTTCTTCGCAACGGCCGAGGTATAACCGTCGCCGTCGGATGTTCGCCATTCTACAAGCCAGCGATCGTTCCGTTCTTCCGCTCTCACCAGTTCTCCCCCTCCCCGCCGCAGTGCGAAACGTATCGCGGCCTCACCGTTGCGATGAATCCGCCCTTCCGGAGAATTGCCGAGAGCAATCCTTATGCTCTCCTTTTCTTCCGGCGTCAGACCTTTCAGGAAGTTCCGGTCGGGATATTCTCCTCTCTTCACCAGTTCCCGCAATTGTTCCGCACGGATCGGATCTCCTCGTCTGTCAACCTCCTGAAACCACACGGAGGTTCCATCCCACCTTCCGATAACTTGCTCCATCGGGGAAGCATCCCCTACCAGATGAACCGGCACCGGTCCGCGCAGATCGAAACGTCGCCATGCCTCGGACGAGTTGACCGGACAGGCAAGCCACGTAGCGTTTTCCATCTTGCACGACAGCCGCAAACGAAGTGCTGGGAAGAGCCTCAGATACTCGTCGATCAGATAGGGAGAAGCTTCTTCGACCAGATCAGCCCGTCTCCCGTCCTGAGGCCGGAAGATGCCCCACCCTTCAAACGTCGCCGATTCGGGAACGAATTCGTAAATCAGTCCCTGCATCCGCGTGCGGATTCGTCCGCCCCGGAGTGCCGGAGCCAGGAACGTCGTCTCGCGAATCCCTTGTTCAGCGCGGATCAGTCCGTCAAGCAATGTTCGGATATTGGCCATGCCCTTTCTTTCTCTCTCACTGTAAAACCTGCAGGCACTTCTGTTCAGCCTATAAACAGCTTCGTGCAAGTCGGAAAAGCGGTCGCCACCGGCGACCTGTGTCGGCGTGACAAGCCGGGCTCCGTCAGGAGCAGTATGTATGCTTCTCCGGTCAGGGCACGAAGTGCAGGGTTTTGTGAAACGGTCGGCATATGTGGACCGAGCCGAAAAAATCAATGGGGAGGAAATCCCGCATAAGTCTGGGAAGCTGTCGTACCGCTCCATTGCTCTGACCGCTGAGCTACCGGTGCCTGCGGAATTTCATCACGCCGGCGCCGGGAAGGATTCGAACCTCCGCCCCATGGATTACCCATAAGTATGTATGCTTCACATGTCGGGATGCGGGATCGTCCCCTGCATTCTTTCTCTTTCAATACCGTTCAACAGAATCTCTCGCGCAAGTCTGGAAAGCCGTTGACGG
>CAMLOB010000399.1 GCA_946481475.1 uncultured Chlorobiota bacterium
TCTACGCGATGTGGCATCTGCTTGAATCTTCCGGGGAATCTCCCGAAATCGATTCGCTCCTGAACAACCGCCTCCTCTGGTTTGTACCGATGGTCAACCCGGACGGCTATCAGTACAACCTGACGACGTTTCCTGAAGGGGGAGGTCTCTGGAGAAAGAATCGGGGAGGCGTCGACGGAATCGATCTGAACCGGAATTACGGTCCGCAGGAGAACTGGAGCACCCCCCCCGACGGAGCAAGCGATCTCCCCACCTCCGGTTTCTATCGGGGAGAAGCCCCCTTCTCCGAACCGGAGACCAGAGCGATCCGGGATTTTGTTCGTGACAACGGGATCCGGATTCTTCTGAACAACCACTCCTTCGGCCGCCTGCTGATCCACCTGAACGAAGAGGGGGCGGACGAAACGGCTCAACACTATCTTGCCGCCCGCTCGCTGATTCGGGAGAACGGCTACGCGCAGGGGAGTCCTCTGGTCGCCGTCGGATCGGAAGTCAGCGGCTCGTGCGAGAGATGGATGGTGGAGGGAAATGGTGCGAACGACACACACGCGCTTGCCTGGGCACCGGAGATCGGCTCGGAGGAAGACGGCTTCTGGCCCGCTCCGGAACGCATCGCTCCTCTCTGTCGGGAGATACTTCCGGCCCACATCGCGGCGGCATGGATGGCGGGACCATCCTCCTTCGTTACCGACCAACATCTCGTCGAGGCGGATGGAAAATCGCTTCTCGAACTGCGCATCACGAATTCCGGCGTGGAGGCGACCCCTTCGGAAATGCAGATACTCCTGTCCGATTTTTCCGACATCAACGCCCCTCTCACTCCTCTTGCACCGGGAACGTCCGCTACCGTCCGGCTCCCTCTTCCCTTCGAGTTGACGTTCGCCGGAGAGGCGCGGAGGAAGGTCGCGGTTCAACTTCATGCCGCCGGACTGCTCCGGATCGATACGGTGACGATGATCTTCCACTCGGTCGATACGCTCCTTGCCGATACCTACGAGGAGAGTCTCTCACAGTGGGACCCCGATTTGTGGTACACACAGAACGACGACGAGCGGGGCCGCGTTCTGGCCGACAGTCCATACGAACCGTATGCTCTCTCGGGCATTCCGAACATCATCGAACTTGCCGATCCGGTTTCGCTTGTCGGATACGATGCGGTCGATCTCCGGTTTGCCGCACGTGCGGAGATCGCCGGGATCGGACACAGGTTGCGGATCGAGATCGGTCGGGCGGACGAAGGAGTCTGGCATCCGGTTGACGGGGAGTTCCTGCAGAAACCGAGGGAGAGTTCATCGGATGAACGGACCGAGATGCGGGGAGAACATGCTTCGTGGCAGCAGTACACGATTTCGCTCGACGAATATGCCGGAGACGAAATCCTTCTCCGGATGGTCATGGAGACTCCTCCTCCCGGTCCCCGACTCGAAGGCGTGCTGATCGATGATCTGGTTATCCTCGGTGCGGTCGACGGCTTTTCGTCGGTCCGGATCGGCCCTGATTCCGCGACGCTCCCCTTTTCGGCTCCGACAATCTTTCGGGATGTCCTTCAAGTCGGCGGAGAAGGGGATATCGATCTCGTCCTTTACGATCCGCTCGGACGGAAAGCGGCCACAGGATCGGGTAGGCAAACCGTGCGCCTTTCCACATCTTCGCTCCCCCCCGGTCCGTACCTGCTGCAGATACGGACCGAAGGCGGGATCTTCACAAAAAAAGTTCTGCGCCGATAATTGAACTGAAAGAGGACTATCCCCCTCTCCCTCATGCCTCAAGCGGTCTGCCGACCGAGAAGTACCGGAAGCCGAGCGCGACAACGTCCGGACCGTAGAGCAGATTCCGTCCGTCGAAGATCACCGGTTCGTTCAGCGTTTCCTTCAGTCGCCCAAAATCCGGACTTCTGAACTCACTCCACTCGGTCAGCACCAGCAGGGCATCGGCCCCCTTCACCGTTTCGTACATGCCGTTGCCGTACTCGATGCGATCGCCGTAACGGTTGCGGGTTCCCTCCATTCCTTCCGGATCATACGCCACAATCGTCGCTCCGGCTTCCAGCAACGGATCGATGACGCCGAATGCCGGCGACTCCCGCACGTCGTCGGTGTTCGCCTTGAAGGCGAGCCCCCAGACGGCAAACCGTTTCCCGGCAACCGAACCGTTGAAGTAGTCGAGAATTTTCCGGGTAAAGAAGAACGGCTGTTCTCGGTTGACCTCGACGACCGAGGAGAGGATGCGCAGTTGCGCCCCGTGTTCTTCGGCGGTCTTCAGGATCGCCCGGACATCTTTCGGGAAGCAGCTTCCGCCATACCCCACGCCGGGATAGAGATACCGCTTTCCGATACGGGAATCCGATCCCATAATCGCCCTGACCTCGTCGACGTTTGCCCCGACCGCATCGCAGAAGTTCGCCATCTCGTTGATGTAGGAGATACGCATGGCGATGTAGGAGTTCGCCGCATACTTCGCCACCTCGGCGCTCCGCTCGGAGACGATATGGATCGGATTGCCGCTCCGGACAAACGGTTCGTAGAGATCGACCATCACCTTCCGTGCCCGCTCCGACGACGTCCCGACAACGATTCGCTCCGGCCTCATGCTGTCCTCCACCGCCCGCCCCTCGCGCAGGAACTCCGGATTCGAGACGACGTCGAACTCGGCATCAGGGGCCGCCTTCCGGACGGCGGCATGGACTTTTTCGCTGGTTCCGGCGGGAACGGTACTCTTGTCGACCAGGATTTTATATCCCGCCTCCGGATGTTCATGCAGGATCTTTCCGATCTGTTCGGCCACCTCCAGGACATACTTCAGGTCGGCCGATCCGTCCTCGTCCGGAGGAGTCGGCAGACAGAGGAAGATGACCTCGGAGTTCAGCACTCCCTCTTCAAGATCGAGTGTGAAGCTGATCCGCCTTTCGCGAATGTTCCGCTCCAGAAGCAGATCGAGTCCCGGCTCGTAGATCGGCACCTCTCCCCTGCGGAGCATTTCAATCTTCTTCGGGTCAATATCGACACAGACGACACTGTTGCCGGTCTCGGCAAAGCAGGTGCCGGTGACGATCCCGACATAACCGGTTCCAATAACAGAAACGTTGTAGGGCATTGTTCAGATTATGCTTGATGTGTGGTTAACAGACTCTTTTGTTCGATGCGTTGCGACTCCTCCCGACCTTCCCGCACCAGTATCAGGAAGCCGTACATCACGACGTAGAGGAGAATCATCATTCCGGCAAACAGGAAGGTAATCCCCCACGTCTCGACGTGCTCGAAGGGATTCATCAGACGGTCAAGGATATCCATAAACAGTCCGTCAGGTCTGTGAAGAACGTCCCAACTGTTCCATCGCAGGAACCGGCCGAGATAGATGCCGAATCCCCCCAGGAAGAGAACCGCAAAAGTAAACATCCAGCCGATCACCCTGCCGATCCGTTCGCGGACAATGGTCTGCATCAGATAGAGCGAGGCGAAGCCGACAAGAAGCCCGGTCCAGGCAAACGTGGTGATCGTGACCAGATAGTACCAGTAAGCCAGACTGTCCGGCCGGTACGAACGTTTGCCGAGATGAACAAGATCCGAAACGATGTAGGGAGCGTTCGGAAAGAAAAGGAGCCAGAAGATTCCCAGAACGGCAATCACCACTCTCTTCTTTCCGCGACGGTGCATCTCGTAGGCAAGGAGAGCGGCCCCGAACGGAATCCATGCCAGAAAAAGATTCCAGATCAGGAAACGATACTTCAGAAGGCCTCCGCCGGGCATGAAGTATTGCAGAAGGACAAGAGCGACGCAAAAGCCGGAGAGAACCCCGAGCAGGCCGCAGACGACAAGGCGTCGGCGGTTACCGGTGAGTTGCAGAAGAAGCTGATTCATGATTTCCGAAGAAGATGGAACGCAACGGGCGAACGAAGCACGGATAGATGAGCTCCGGCCTGCTCCCGTTGTTTTTCTACATTGACCCCGATGATAGAATTTCCTCCACACGTCTGAAAGGTAAATTTCTCTCCCCGGCGATCCGCCGGATCTCCTCGGCTTCAGGGCGCGCAACGACTCCCTCGGGTGTCCTGATATACTTTGCCCGAACCGGACCGAAGACCGTCTCCATCACCCCTTCCTCCCTCGGCAGCTTCCGCCGTTCCACCCGTTGTGTCCGGATACCGATTGTCGACGTTTCGGCGAAGATGATCTCCGAAAGCTTTTCAAGATCCCGTTCGTCGGCAAGGACCGAGAGGACGTGAGCGGGACGCCCCTTCTTCATCAGAATCGGTGTCAGCCAGGCGTCAAGCGCCCCGGCGTCAAGCAGCCGGTCGATCACGTGCGGCCAGGCCTGCGGGTTCATATCGTCGACATTCGTCTCGACAAGCATTACCGTGTCCGACTCTTCAGGGGTCTTCGGTTCGGCCTCATCCATCTCTCCGATCACCACCCGCAGGAGGTTGGGACGGTCGGGGAGCTCACGGGTTCCGGCGCCGAAGCCGGTACCGCAGACCCGGAATTCTCTTCCCTGAAGGGATCCGTCCGACAGTGCCCGAACGATACCGGCACCGGTCGGCGTCGTCAGTTCGAAGGG
>CAMLOB010000400.1 GCA_946481475.1 uncultured Chlorobiota bacterium
GGCCGTGTCGAGAAATACCTGAGGATCGATCTTCTCAACTGCCAAAATAGTTCCCGCTGGTCGTGGTTGTCGTGGTCGTATTACAGCAGGTGGGGATCGGCGTGACCAGACTGGAGATCGTCATGTACGTCGTGCTCTGACAGACGCAATTGGCTCCATACTCCACCCCGAGACTTGCCAGTTCCCCCGGCGTTGTGGCGAACATGTCGAAGTATTCTCTCCACGCTTCGCTTTTGCTCCCCCCCTTTACCGCCTCCAGAGCCAGCCGCTGCATCTTCGTTGCGAAGACCGGATCGTTTACCATTCGACTTGCCGTCTGATGGATCTTTTTCGAAAGTGGTTGTGCCATATCTTTAGCGACTGAAGAAGTTTCCGGAGGTTGTCGTTGTCGTCGTCGTCGCGCAGCAGGTGTAGAGTGGACCGACCAGACTGGAGATGGTGAACCAGGTGTTGCTGTTGCATGTGCAGCCCTCGCCATCGACGTCGCCGAGCGAGGCCAGTTCGTCGGGTGTCGAGGCGAAGTAGGCGAAGTACCGCTTGAAGTCTTCGCTCTTCGCTCCCGATTTCCCGGCCCGCAGGGCCGCCTCCCGTATCTCCCGTGCAAAGATCGGATCCTGCAGAATGCGCGCGGCCGTCTGCTGGATTTGTTCGGCCAGGGTCAGTTCAGGTTCCATCAACACTCCTGTGAAAAATCTGTTCGGTCATCATGCCGCAATCGCTTCAACTCTCTCCGGACCTTGTCCCGGATTGTGGAGTACTACCCGTTCGGCTCCCGGTATCTCCTCGATTGCCGGCGAAGGGGCCTCCTTCTTCTCTTCCTTCCGAAGTCTGGGACGGTACTCGTAGTCTTTCGGGTCGATCTTCACGCGCTCCTCTTTCGTGCGCTTCCGCAGTTTCTCGGCAGCCTCGCGGGCTGTCGGACGTTTCTTTGGGTCGGAGGAGAGGAGAGCGGCGATCAGCGCCCGCGTCCCGGGATCGATCCCCTTGCGCAACGTTCCGACCGGGTGTCGCTTCAGGGGTTGGGCTTCCTTCCCCTCTTCCTGCCGGACCGGAACGACCGATGTGTAGATCTGGTGGAGCGTGGCTCCGAGAGCAAAGAGATCTTCCGGCAGATTCGTTCCGGTGACCGGACCGTACTTCAGTTCCGGAGGAGTATATCCTTTGGTCCCCCAAATTACAAAACTCGGTTCCTCGACCCGTACCGCTCCCTCGAAGTCGACCGGACGGATCTCTCCCTCCGGAGTCAGCAGGATGTTCAGC
Source organism: uncultured Chlorobiota bacterium (assembly GCA_946481475.1). The sequence continues at coordinate 1,261 of CAMLOB010000400.1, forward strand.
GGCTTGCAGTCGCGCCAGACCCATCCGGCCTCGTGTATCCGGGCCACCATGTCGGCCACCTGGACCGCGAGGATGTCGGCCGTCGCGATCGGAAGTTTTTTTCGGGGATGCGAGCAGAGACCCATCAGGTTCGATCCCTCGATAAACTCCTGCGCAAGGTAGGCGTGGTCGCTCAGGTCGAACCGGATAAAGACTTCCGGAACGGGGACTCCTTTTTTCCGGAGGTCGCGCAACGCTTCCTCTTCACTCGCGATCAGATCGAATCCGTCCCGTCCGTCGATCATTATCTCGCCGTATCGGCGTCCCTCTTTCAGCACACTCTTGCGTGCCGGGATCGTCCGGATATCAACGGCGTTATAGACTCCCCCCTTGCCCCGTTGCGACAGAGCTTCGTAGACGAGGAAGTCTTTCCGCAGAGGACTTGCCGGATCGGTGTCTTCCGGATAGACCGGAAAGGGGTTGGCGATCCAGGCCGGGACTGCATGCCCCGGTTCGCGGCGATCGGTCCAGAGCTTTCCGGCCGGATCCCGTATCGCCGTTGCCCGTTGTCCGTCCGGTTCCACCACCTCGATCGTGCGGAAGCCCCCGTAGCGGTAGTGAATCGGGCTTCCCGGAGCGTAAGGGAGATCGTAGGGGACGCGGGGAGCGTGATATTCCTTCGTCAATTGATGCAGGTCTTCGGCGACGCGGAGGGCGACGGCCGACGACCGTGGATAGACCGTGATGTATTTGCCGATCTGACTGAAGCCGTAGAAGATTCCGCTGTTGAGTTTGTTCAGCGTCTCCAGCGAGGAGCAGGCCTTGAACAGGATGTCGTGGTCATGCAGATACTCTCCGCAGAGTTTCAGAATGTCGGTGGCGTTCAGGATGCCGGCCGATACGTGCAGCTTCCATCCTTGCGAGGGTTCCTCGGCCCGCATTTTGCGACTGAATCGCCAGATGGAATCCTCTTTCGCTTTCAGCGGAAGGAGCCGGTCGGCAATGACGCTCCACTCCGCCTCCAGTTCCTGAAGCGATCGTATCTGCGGTCGTTCTTTCGATCCGTTTATCATCATTGCAGTAGTAGAAAAGTAGACCCGAAAAATTTTTGCATGGAGTTCGCGGGATCCGTAGCGGAGATTCGCCGAATATCGGAGAGGGTGAGAGAAAGAACGGAGTGCCGACGCCGACAGCACCGGCACCCGTCCTTCAGTCGGTCCGATTCACCGGTCTTATCCCCCTGAGGTCGTCGTCGTCGTCGTTGCGCCGCAGCATGTCGGAACAGGCGTCACGACGGTCGACAGGGTCGTCCACGTTGCGCTGTTGCACGTGCACGAGCTGGCGTTTGCCGCGCCGAGCGTCGAGAGCTCGCCCGGAGACGAAGCGAAGTGGTTGAAGTAGGTCTCCCACTCCTGGCTCTCCGGTCCGGCCTTCAGTGCGGCCATACCGTCTTTCTTTACCTGTTCGGCGTAATCGGGGTCGCTCAGGACCCGTCCCACGGTCGCGTGAATCGAATCTGGAAGGTTCGATGACATAATGATCTCCTGATAGATTGGATTATCTGACTAGTACACAGCTTCACTGTCATATTCCGGATATATCACAGATCGCTGTCGTGAAAACAAAGGCGGACACACTACTGCTCGCGAGCAATCCTATCCACCGAAGTAATTTCCGCTTGTTGTTGTTGTCGTCGTCGTGGCGCAGCATGTCGGGACCGGCGTCACGAGGCTGGAGAGGGTCATGTAGGTGTTGCTGCCGCAGGTACATGCGGTCGCGTCGTCAACGCCGAGATCGGCCAGCTCTCCGGGGGTCGATGCGAAATGTTCGAAGTAATCTTTCCAGGCCTGGCTTCCGGCCCCTCCCGAAATCGCCGCCACCGCCGCCCTCTTGATCTCGGCTGCAAACTCCGGTTCTCTGAGAACCCGGTCAACGACTTGATGAACTTTCTCGGCAAGATTCTTGGCCATGGGAATGCTTCCGTTATTGATTGGTCAGGGAATTATACTGTTGCGTTCACCGGAAAACATCGGCATTCGGGCGTCAACCGCCAAATATCCGTCTTGCATGGAGCGCCCTTGTCTTTCCGGTTGTCGTTGTCTTTCAACAGGCACAATCTACCATGTTCGCCGGCTCCATCCCGTACTACATCTGTACTACTTTTTGATTTTCCGGAGATAAAGAGATCCGTCTTGTCGGACAGACCTGCATATACCTGCATATATGTAGTCTGTGAAAGAGGGAACTTCATCTGAAGAAAAGGAAATATCTTCCGTTCCATGAACGAACAGGAAACGATGCCGGACATCATCTCGATCGGTGAATGTCTGGTCGAGTTGAGTCGTGAGCCGGACGGACGGTACCGGGCGGCGTGGGCCGGAGACATGGTGAATGCTCTCTTTTACGGGGGGCGGCTCGGGATGCGAACCGGATTCGTTACCTCGTTCGGCGACGATCTCTTCACGCCGATGATCCGCGACGGCATCATGGGGGAGGGAATCGATTGCGGGATGGCGGAAGTGGTGCCGGGGAGGAACAACGGACTTTATGCGATCGAGCTGGACGGGGAAGGGGAGTACACGTTCCATTTCTGGCGAAAGGATTCGGCGGCGACCATGACGTTGCTTCGTTGTGACCCCGACAATCTTTTCCGTTATTGCACCCGGGCTTCCTGGCTCCTTTTCAGCGGTATTACCCTTGCAGTGCTGAAGGGGAGGGAACGTCTGATCGAACTTCTCTCCCGACTTCGGAAAACCGGAAGAACGAAGATCGCCTTCGACACCAACTACCGTCCGGCCCTCTGGGCTTCAGCCGGAGAGTACGACGAGGCGTTCCGGGAGATTATTCCCTTTGTCGATCTTCTCCTCCCCTCGGAGTCCGACCTCGCTGCGTTCAGATCCGGGGAGCCGCTTGAAGCCTTCCTCGCCGGCATTGATGTTCCCCTGGTTGCGCTGAAGCGTGGAGGTCGGGGATGTCTGCTGGTTCGGAACGGGAATCCGCTTGAACTCCCTCCGCCGGAACCGGCTGTCGTCGTCGATGCGACGGGAGCCGGAGATGCGTTCAACGGAGGATTTCTTGCCGGACTGGTGAAGGGGTGGTCGCCTGAAGATGCCGCCCGTCTCGGGATGCGGGTAGCCGGACGGGTTGTCGGCGTCCGCGGGGCGATCGATCAGGAGTTTGATATGCAGCCGTGATTCCGTTCTTCGTGATGTATTCTTAAGGGAGTAAAAGGACACAAGCATGGAAGCAAAGATCCGCATGATCGGCAACGCCCACCTCGACCCCGCCTGGATGTGGGGGTGGGGGGAGGGG
>CAMLOB010000401.1 GCA_946481475.1 uncultured Chlorobiota bacterium
TCCTCTACAACAGGAAACACCGTTCCGTCTACACGACGATAGTACTTGATTCAGTTGAGTACTGGGTGAACAGTCCTTACGTTATTGAGCGTCAAAGGCTGTACCGTTCCGACCGAAGCACTGGTTCATGGAGACTGCTGAGGGATACGGTCTCCCGGATGGTTGGCGTTGACTCGGTGGGCAATCTGTATATCCAGAACGACAGGATCCTTTATTACACAGACAAGAGCAATGAACTGAGTTCAGAGCTCCTTTTATCCTCCGACGGAGGAGACACGTGGCGGTCAGTCTACGCAACGGTCGGATATGACAAACCGGTCTTTACGGTTCGTTCTTCTTCGGCGGGAGTAATTGTTGTCGGGATCGAACGAAATTTATTCGATCCGAATTACCACAGGGAGACGGTTTTTGTGCAGTTGCTTTCCATTGATTCCGGAGCGACATGGAAGGAGCGGGAGGATTGGCTGCCGGACAGGCTGAACCGGATCCAGGAATTTCATGTGCTGGATAATGGTGATATCCTCTTCTCCGATTTTATCTCACCTTTACCGGCAGCGCAACAGGCTGAGTGTGCCGTGTGGAACTATCACACCGGTACCGGGGAAATCACTCTGCTTGACACATCGTATATCGGTCTTATGGTTTCCGGTGGGGGAGGGCGTATATACTCCAATCGGAATCGTGGTCTGGCTGTGACAACGGATCGGGGAGTTACCTGGCAGTCTCTGGGAACTCCCTCAACTCCTTTCCCCATGGTCAACGCCATGAAGGTCGATCTCTCAGGTGGGATCTATATCAAAGGGCGGGCAATATCCGACGTTATTCAGGATACTGTGTTCTATTCTCCGGATGAAGGTGAGACCTGGCATGTAATGTCACAGGATTTCCCCGTAACCGCTTCACACCGTTCCCGCATTCCGCAACTCGTTCATCGAGATGTCCTAGTGGATGCAGCCTACTATTATTATTACGACAAGCCCTGGCTTGGCAGGAGTTCTTTCCCCTATCTGATCTGGTCGATGGACAACGGTATCTCCTGGCAGATCGATCAGGGAGAGCTCCGGTACAAACAGATGACCACCATACTCCTCACCGACGATGGAGATCTCTACGTCGGAACGCGGGAGGACGGCGTCTACCGCGCTCGCGGCGTTCTTTCGGTTGATGAAGTGAAGAGGGAGGAGGGCCTGTCTCATCTTCGCGTGTTTCCGGCCCCTTCACACGAACGGGCCACGATCCTTCTCAGACTTGATCGTTTCAGTCATGTCCGTCTCGAACTCTACGATCCCCTCGGACGGAGCATCGGCCTCATCGCCGATCGCGAGTTTGATGCGGGAGAACACTCCTTCCCGGTCGATCTTCGCGGATTGACGTCCGGCTCCTACTTCCTGCGACTGACCGGAGAAAACGTGAAGGAGACCGTACCGGTTCTGATACGGTAGACGGTAGAGAGGGCCTGGAACACTCTTTGCTCTTTGCGTCCTTTGCGTGAGTCTCTCCTTTGCACATGGAGACCCGTCTGTATTGCAGCAGAGGGGAGGCCTCCTATCCCTTCCCCAGCACGAAGACGATAAAGTTCGGTACGCGAAGTTCATCCTCCAGTCCCGGGTACCGTTCCAGATCGGTTGCGGTCACCGTCGGCTCCACGATCCCGTCGATCCGGAAGCCGGCATCGAGGTAGCCCCGGACGTATGTGTCCAGGGAGCGGTGGAAGTTCGTGAAGCGGACTCCCATCATCACCCACTGCCGTTCTCCCTCATCGAAGTATCTGTCGAGGACCACGTGCTCCTTCGTTCCGTCCGGACCCCGCTGCCACGTTCCGACGGCCGAGCGCATCGGGTGGAGGTTGGCCACGACGAACCGGCCGCCCGGTTTCAGCACGCGGAAGACCTCCCGGTTGTTCGCCTCAACATCCGGAAGGTCGCACTGATTCAGGTAGGAGATGACGAGGTCGAAGCTCTCATCCTCAAGGAAGTTCAGGTCCTGCACGTCGGCGATCCGGTATTCCTCTTTCCCCGATCCTCGTCCCGCAGCCGCATCGATCATCGGCTCGCAGGTGTCGAGTCCGAGCACGTAGTCGGCTCCGCGCTCCGCAAGAATCCGGCAGAACCGTCCCTCCCCGCACCCGCAGTCGAGAACCCGGAATCCCCGCACATCGCCGCACGCCTCCAGCATCGGCCTGTCGAGCAACCCGTTCCGCGTCGGGTTCGGTCCCTGGCGCGCTTCCCTGATCCATGCGGGGGCAAGTGCGATCCATTCCTGTCGGAGTTGTTTGGTGGTCATTGGTTGTGGTGTATCAGTATGAGCGTTGTGGAACGTTGGATAAGGTAGGAGATATCCGTTCCGGCCATTGTGTCGAAGCTTCCTGCAATGATAGCTCGCTATCCTCCAACCCGCTGGTATGCCATTTCCACAAGGGGCTTTGCCGCTTCCAGATCTTCTTCTGTGGCTACGGCAAATTCAAGGTCTCCAGTGCCAAAGTGTCCGATGTTTGACACGTTACGGGCATTTGTTGGTAAAGGAGATATATCAGATGGGTTCAGCTTGAGGTACAGGAGAATCCGGCGGCGTTGTACCTCCATGCAAACGATGTTCTGGGAGATTTTATAAGCGATATAATGCTTTTTGGGAACTTCCTCAATGGCAGGGTCCAGACTTACGATGTAGTCCTGTATCGACTGTACAAGGCCTTTGATGTTCTCCGGCTTTCCTTTCAGATGCTGGTCAAACGTATACGTAGCAGTTGCCCGGGTAAGAGCTGCTTTCTTTCCGGCAGCTACCATTACCGGATTTTTGCTTTCGTCAGCAAGTACCGGACTTGCCGACATTGTCTGCTGGAAGACTTCTTCAAGATAGAGCGTACTATTCTCAAAGAGTCTGTATTTCCACAGCTCGATGTTTGCTCCCATAACCTGGACTGCATGGATGTCGTACTTCTTGAAGTTCGGTGCGATACAGATTACACGGATGTTGGACCAATCGACTTCTACTTCCGGCCCGATCGATTGCCGTGCGGCGATTTCAAAGTCACCACGGTGGTCACGAATCCAGTAAAGGTAGAAGAGGCTTTGATTGATAAGTTCAGAAGACTCCACTTTCTTGTACTCGATAATAACCGGATTACATTCTTCAGAGAGTGCAAGAGTATCGATACGTCCGGCATGGACAGCTCCGGTTGAGAACTCCGACGCAACAAGGCGGCAGTTGAAGGTGGGTTCAAGATTCGCTTCAATCATTCCCTGTAGCTGTTTCTCTTGCTGAAAGTTTTTTTGACGTATCGGCTGAAGAGTGGAGCCTTCGATGTGAAAGAGAGGCATGGTGCTTGATATGCGATGAGTGTTCTGAGATTCAATTGATATAAACGAGGGGAACTATGATAATGGCTTCGTTTCTGAAGAATCTGTCAGATTGGTTGTGAGATGGAAATACTCTGATTGCTATTCGAGTGGAAAAATAGTTCGATTTATCCAAAGAAGTGAAGCGGTATGAGCAGAATGTAGAACGAGGGTAGAAAACAAAAAAGCGCAGCGTACTCTCTCATTAGTGTGCTGTAAAATCCCACACCACCCTCCGGTTCACCGCAAACGGCGGCAGCATTACCTGCGGGTACCACTCGGACCGGGGAGGGAAGCCGGGGAGTCTATCCGGAAGAATGTCCGGGAGCTCGTCGAAGCCGGGCATCTCTTCGTGGATTTCGATAACCGTGCCGTCCGCCGTGAAGAACTGCAGGCAGAGGAGGTCGGTAGGGGTGGTTCCCCACCGCTGACGCGATGGGTTAGGGAGTGGCGTCCCGCTTCGCGGGACTCGGAGAGGGAGGGTGTCTCGCTCTCCGATGTCTGCGAAGCTGCGTCCCGCTTCGCGGGACTGGAAGAGGGAGCGGATGTGGGAGAAGAGGTTCTTCATATCTCTGGTGTCGGATTCCCATCGCTGACGCGATGGGTTAGGGAGTGGCGTCCCGCTTCGCGGGACTCGGAGTGAGGGGAAGGAATCATTTCTCTATGATGATTTCTGTGCCGGTGCTTCCGTGGTCGGTGGTGAGGTGGAGGTGGTAGGTGCCTGATTCCAGAGGGGTGATGGGGATCGTGAAGGTGTGGAGGCCGGGGGAGAGAGGGCCTCGGTAGAGTTCGCTGCGGAGACGACCGAGTTGGTCGTAGAGACGGAGCGTTCCGTTCTCACGCTCCTGCAGTTCGATCCGGGCTGTAATGGTAGTGTGTGCGGGATTCGGCGCCACAGTGAGGAAGAGAGAGGCAAAGGGGCCCCCTTCTCCGACGACTGAGGCCGGCATTCCGTTGAAGCGGAGGAGAATGATCGTCCCCTCCCCCGTCCCCACCCACGTCGTTCCGTCCGGACCGAGCGCGGCCGAGAGACAGAGATTGTCCGGCAGGATGCCGTTCTCCTTCGAGTAGCGCTCCCATCCCCCCTCCCCGTCCTGACGGTAGATGCCGCCGAAGGTAGCCAGCAGAAGTCTCCCCCCTGCATCGCGTGAGACCATCATCACGCTCTGGTTGAAATCGTTTCCGGGAAGATAGCGGTTCCACCTCTCCCCGTCGT